>PXTR01000109.1 GCA_003023245.1 Bacteroidetes bacterium QS_8_68_15
ACGCCGACACCTGATCGGCCGGGGCCGGGCGTCCGTGCGGCGGCTCGAAGGCCACGGCCAGCCCTTCAACCAGGCCCACTGAGCGCGAGGCGTTCAGCACCGGCAGCCCAAATTCGCGCGAGAAGGTGTGCACCAGCTCGTGGCCGAAGCTCTCCGCATAGGCGCTCTGCAGGAGATGCACCTGCGGGCGATCCAGCCACACCGGGGCCACGCTCGTCTCACGCGCACCGGTGAGGCGGGCCTTGGTCTCTTCGTCGGGATAGAGGTAGCTGGCGATGCGCTCGCCTGCGGGGGGAGCGGCGCCGAGGCGCTTTTCGAGGCGATGATAGTGCCACTCATGATCTTCGGCGAGGCGGTCGACCTGCTTTTCCGAGAGCGCCCCAGGATCGTAGTACAGGTCGAAGTGCGCGGTGCGCCGGTGCCCGCCGAGCACCTCCTGCGTGTACCACGCCGGCGTGTTGAAGCCGAGCCGGGCGCTGTTGAGATAGGCGGTGGCGATGAGCGCGGCGGCGAGGACGACGGCTGTTTGGTAGATGGGGAATGGGGAACGGGGGATGGTTTTCCACCGCGTCCCCTCGTTTCGTTGCGCAACGTTCGCTCCTTCATTCGTGCGCGCCATTTTTCCGGCGCTCCAGAACAGCAGGGCCCAGAGGAGCGTGAGCGCACGGTACGCAAACAGGCCGGGGCGCAGCGCCAGCTCACGGTCGTAGATGGGGCCGAGGACGCCGCCGAAGAGGTGGTTGTAGGTGTAAAACTGCGGGTGCAGCCCCAGGTCGTAGAGCGGCCCGCCGAGGCCGACGGCCAGCCCGGCGAGCACCAGCGTCGCACGGGGGTGACGGACGCCGGCGCCGGTGAGCGCGTAGGCCCCTCCCACGGCGAAGGCGACCGTCACCGGCGGCATGACGGCGAAGAGCAGCAGGCCGCGCGCGTAGTCGCACTGCGGGCGCCACAGCGCCGTCGCCGTCAGCAGCAGGAGCGGCACGAGCAGCAGCGCCTCCTGCGCCGCCAGAGCGCGCGCGAACGAGCGCTCCTTTCGCCGAAACGCCGCGACCGCCGCCGGGCCGCTCACAAAAAACGCCACCGCCGACACGACCGCCGCCGCCTCGACGTGCACCCGCCCCAGCAGCGACACGGGCCCGAGCGCCAGCGACAGGAGGGCGTACGCTGTCGTCGCGCGCCAGTGGCGCCTGGCAAAGCGACGAAGCCGCTTCACCGAATGGTGCGGATAACGTGACTCGTGACGCGTGATGCGTGAGGCTGCTTTCTACCGGCGCTGAAAGAAAATTCATAAGGGTAACACGGCCAGACCGGCTTCCGTCGGCGAAATTCTACGAGAAGCGATTCGGACTACGGTCCTCACGCATCACGTTTTACGCATCACGCTTTACGCATCACGCGCTCGCCGACCGGCTATGCCACTGATTGCAACCGCCCCCCGACGATCGGGATGACTCAGAGGAAAACAAACGTCACCCCGACGGAGAGGATTTCCTTGACCTGCAACTCGTCGCTGATGTCGCGGTCGTAGAGCGTGGTCAGCTCGAAGTCCACCCCGAGCCAGTCGTTGACGTCCATCGCCACGATGTTCTCGAAGGTGGTGTCGGGCCACTCGTCGGTCCCGCTGACGGCGTAGAAGAGGCCGAGGGTGGACGTGTAGCGCACGTTTTCGAAAATCAGGCGGTCGAACTCCGTCGTCGATGACAGGCCCGCTTCGATGCGCGCCTGATCGCTGAGCGGCAGCCCGTAGACCGGACGCAGGCGCTCGATGGACACGATCGTCTGCTTCGAGGCCAGCCCGACGCGCTGCGTAAACCACGGGCGCGGGTCGTAGGTCAGCCCGACGGTCTGCTTAAAGATACCCGGATTCATAAAGCCCGACACTTTCACCGGCAGGCTCCGCGCGCCCGCCCCGTCCGGCAGCGCGAGTTCGGGCGGCACCTCGTCGTAATTGAAGCCGGAGGCGAACTGCGAGCGCGCCGTGGCCGCGACGGTCGGGTTGAACCGGCGAAAGAAGCCGGCGCCCTCGTGCTGCACGGCCGCCCCGAGCTCGATCAGGTCGTCGGCCTTGCGCAGGGCGCGCTCCCCCTGCTGGATGAAGCCGAACGAGAGGCGCAGGTCGTAGGTTTGCTCCAGATAGCGCGTGACGCGGTTGGCCTTACCATTGACGCCGGTGGTGAGCGCCAGCGTGCTGATGCCGCCTTCCGTCCAGTTGGCATAAGCCGCCTGCGAGCCGCTGAGCTTCGAGGAGAGCGTCAGATCCCACGCGCTTAGCGAGTCGGCGTCCGAATCCGGGGCGGGCGCGTCCGCCTCCTGTGCACGCGACGCACGGGGAGCGGCCAGCAGCAGCACCGCCAGCAGCCCCGCGCCGAGCGCGCGCCACAGCAACGACCGCGGCCGCCGAAGCGACCGACGCGAAAACGCCTTTCGCCCGCGGCGGCGGACGACCCCGAACATCATGCTGCTCATACTACCGAGAAGGGGCCACGCAAAAAAGGCCATGCCTCGTCGGAAGCATGACCTTCTGTGCGAGCGTTCGTCGATCACGTACTACGAACGGCGCCGTCCTTACAGCTCCTCGTTTTTGATGCGCTGAATCTCCTTGCGCATGTCGAGCGCGAGATTCCGGATTTTCTGCAATCCCTTGCGGGCGCGTGTGCCGGCGGCTTTGTTGCCCTTGTCGAAGAAGTCCTTGATGTCCTCTTGCAGGTTGCCGTCCCGGTCGTCGTCGCCAGTGACCAGGTCGTGCAGCTTGGCGTATTCGTCGTCTCCGCTGTAGTTGCTCATGGGTCGCTCCGTGGGAAGGGGTAAGGAAAAGATCGTATGAGAAAGACGGAGGTCTGTCCGTGCAGCGAAGAACTTAATACGCCTCGAAGGGCCTGTCAAGCGCCCAAACCGCTTTTTCGGCTTTTTGCCAGCCTTTTTTGTGATGCTTTCGTGTACTTTTGGGCGCGAGGCGGCCTTCGGCTACTCCTCGGCCCGCACCGGGGCCCCCTGCGGCCCGCCTTCGGCGAAGAGGCCGTCCAGGTCAGTGAGCAGGACGCGACCGCCTGCGCGGGCCTCGGCAACGCGGCGCACGACCGCCGGCTCGGGGAGCCCGTCGTCGCCGGGCAACGCATCGAGAGCGAGCGGGCCGCCGGGCCGCTCGCCCGTGACCAGGAAGCACATCTTCACGTCGAACGCCTCGGAAAGGGCCTCCGCCAGCGCGACGGCCGCGCGGTCGGGCGCCACCTCTTCGGCGCGCTCCGGCCCCTCTGCCAGCGCCGAAACGACCGGCACGACGCGCATCTTGACGAGGTCCTCCACCCAGCCGAGCGCCCCGGCCGTCACGTCGCCCGCCGCGTCGCAGCGCAGCAGGCCGCGGTCGGCGCCCTGAAGCCCCACGACGGACACCTCCTCTTCGGTGAAGAGCGCGACGAGTTCCTGGTTGGCCTCGCGGGCGGCGCGTTCGGCGAGGGCCGCCTGGCGCGGCGTCTCCGTCTGCACCACGCCGCCCGCGTCGCGCTCAGGGAAGAGGCCCTCCGCTTCGAGGGTGCGCTCCAGCTTTTCGCCGGCCCCGTGCAGGAGAAGCGCCGGCGGCTCACCGGGCGTCGTGCGGGCGAAGCGCTGCGCCAGTTCCTTTTGAAACAGCGGGTCGCCCTGGTGGTAGCGGTCGAGGTAGATCAGGTGAAGCGGTGGGGTCACGGACCACGGAGCAGTTGTGAAAGGAGTCGCCTACCCCCGTTTATGTGCCAAAAGACCTCTGCACGTTCCCGAAGCCGTACCCGGCGACGGAGAACCGGCCGCTTCCGTATCCTCCCCTTTTTGCAAGGCTCATGTCGGCTTCCGGATGAGAAGGTCTGCCCTGAATTTTTTGCGGAAGTCGTTTCTTTGCCGGCCCTGCGCTGGGTCCGTTCCATTCCGTGGCGCGCGGTACTGACGCGCACGGGCAGCGGGACGTGCGACAATGCGTTTCGCGCGTCCACGACGGCGGGGGCGTGTTCGGCGATATCGCTGTACGGGAAGGCGCTGTGGTCCGTCAGCACGACGCTCACGTGATGCTCGCGCAGCGCCTCTTCTGAGAGAGGCGTCGATTCCATGCCCGGCACGTCCGCGTTGCCGGCGTGCGGCGTACCGTTTCCGAAGGCCGGCACGTGGGGATCGCTGTACTGCACCGCCCCGACCCCCTCTTTTCGAAGCAACTCAACGACCTTGTAGGCCGGCGAATTGCGCGTGTCGCCCACGTCTTTTTTAAAGGCGACTCCCAGCAGCAACACCCTCGCCTCCGCCAGGCGCACAGGCTGCTCAGCGACGGCTCGCACGACTGCGTCAGCCACGTAGTGGGGCATCTCCTCATTGACGCGCGCGGAGAGCGTGATGAAGCTCGTCTCGAAGTCGTGCCTGCGCGCAAGCCACGACAGGTAATACGGGTCGATGGGAATGCAGTGCCCCCCAAGGCCCGGCCCCGGGTAGAACGGCATGAAGCCGAACGGTTTGCTCGCGGCCGCCTCCACGACCTCCCACACGGAAATCCCGCCCATGCGGTCGCAAAGCTGCGCCATTTCGTTTACGAGCGCGATGTTGACGGACCGGAAAATGTTCTCCAGCAGCTTCTCCATCTCCCCGACCTTCGGGCTGGAAACGGGGTGCACCTCCCCCACGATCTGCTCGGTCGCCCGGCTCGCCAGCTCAGTGCACGCTTTCGAGACGCCCCCCACGACGACCGGTGTGTTCGCCGTCGTAAATTGCTCGTTGCCGGGGTCGATGCGCTCGGGGCTGAACGCCAGGAAGTAGTCCCTGCCGACCTGCAAATCCTCTTTCGAAGCCGCCTCTTCGAGAATCGGCTGCACCAGACCCTCGGTGGTGTCGGGGTACGTCGTGCTCTTCACGATGACGAGCTGGCCGGACCGCACGTGCTCGGCAATCGAGCGCGCGGCGGCTTCGATGTACGAGGTGTCTGGATCCTTGTGCGGCGTGACGGGCGTAGGCACACACACGAAAAACACGTCCACCTTGCCGGCCCGCTCGAACGTGCTCGTTGCTTCGAGCCGTTCGTTTTCGACGACCTGGGCCACATCCTCGTCGGCTACATCGTCGATGTAGTTCTCCCCGGCATCGAGCTGCGAGATGCGTTCCTCATCGAAGTCAAAGCCTATCGCCGAAAATCCGTTCTTGGCATACTCGACGGCCAGCGGCAGCCCCGCGTAGCCCAATCCCACGATTCCGACCGTAGCACTTTTTTTATCTATTCTTTCGTTCAGAGCGTCTCGCGACGAGACGCCGGTCGCCTGGGAGCGCGCAGCGGCCGGTGAGGAGGATAGCGCAACGTCGCTTGCTTCGTGGGGAGCACCGTCGGAGGAGGCCATACCGTGAGGGAGAAAGAGTTGAACAGATTCAGGAAAGGATGTTACGAAAACGGCTTTCAAAAGCAAAAAAAGGAGGGATGACGTGGCCTCTTCTATTATCACGATTGCTTGCCCAGGGTCATGCTGGCCATCTCTCCTCTGATAAACGCTGCTGATAAACTCGCGGTCCGCCACGAACGCACGAATCGTCTCCGTCTCACGCCAACCGCAGGAAGCACTCGAACAGCGCTTTGCGCTACTTCGGTCCCCTGCGAAGTCAGGACCGTCTTTTTTGTCGTGTAGTGTGCAGAGGATCAACAGATCCGCGAGCGATGGACGCTCTACAATACCGCCTGTCTTTCTGCTATGACCCCCCTGCTATGACAACTCTCCCGAACTTGATCTGATTTTGCCCTGCGCACGCTGGCATTTTCGTGATATCCATGGTTATATTGTCTTTACCCCTGAAACCCGATATAGGATTGATCGTTGCCGCCAGAAGAGACTATCGGTTGGCAAAGAGCCGGTTCGTTGCCAAGAGGTGCTTTGATGATCCCTGCGATTCATCAGGCGGAGACAAGAAGGCCTGCACTCGCGGCTGGTCCGCTTTTCTGCGGTTTCTTCAGTAGCGTGCA
>PXTR01000110.1 GCA_003023245.1 Bacteroidetes bacterium QS_8_68_15
GGCCGACGAAGGTGTCGAGCGGACCGTGCGGGGCTATCGCGTGCAGGTACTCTCCACGAAGGATCAATCTGCCGCCGAGCAGGCCGCCGGTGACGCCGAGCAGTGGTGGCGCGAGCAGGCCCCCTCGGGCGCGCCGCCGGAGGGGCTCTTTTCGGGCGAAGAAGGACTCCCCGTGTATACCGTCTACCGCCAGCCGTACTACCGCGTGCGCGTCGGCAACTTCACCTCGCGCTCCGAGGCCGAGCAGGCGCTCCAGTTCCTCAGCCCGCGCTACGGTGACGCCTTCATCGTGCGCGACGACGTGACGGTGACACAATGATTGTCGATTGACGATTGGGCAGCGAGACGCAATCGAAATTCGCCAATCGACAATTCTTACCGCAGGGCGTCCTCCAGTGCGGTGTTGGCATCGGTCCGGTCGTCGCGGTACTTCACGATGATCGGCGCGTAGAGGGAGAGGCCGTGCTCGGCGGCGAACTCTTCCTCTTCGCCGTCGCCGCCGTCAGCCATCGAGCGGGAGCCGGGCACGACGACTGCGCGCTCCGGCACCTCCAGCGGCGCGTCGGGCGTGCCGGTGTGCGTCGTCGCGTTCGGCACGTCGTAGAGGCGCGTCGAGCCGGTCAGGCGCACGCCGGCGGCCAGGACCGCCCCGGCGCGCACCACGCAGCCTTCGTAGACGCCACACCCGCCGCCGACGAACACGTCGTCCTCGACCACGACGGGCCGCGCACCGACCGGTTCGAGCACGCCGCCCAGCTGCGCCGCCGCCGAGAGGTGCACGCGCCGACCCACCTGCGCGCAACTCCCAACCAGCGCGTGCGAGTCGACCATCGTTCCTTCATCTACGTACGCGCCGACGTTGACGTACATCGGCGGCATGCAGACGACGCCTTCGGAGAGGTAGGCCCCGGTGCGCACCGCCGAGCCGCCGGGCACCACGCGCACCCCGTCGCCCTGCGCGATCGGCTTGAGCGGGTAGGTGTGCTTGTCGAAAAAGGGAAACCGCTCGGTCGAGTAGTCGGCCGGCTCGCCGAGGCGAAAGCCGCGCAAGATGCCTTCCTTGACCCAGGCGTTGGCCTGCCAATCGCCGTGTTCATCGCGTTCGGCGGAGCGCACGCGGCCGTCGTTGAGCGCGTCGAGGAGATCGTGGAAAGCCGCTTCGGCGTCGGCACCGTCGGCGTCGGCGGGGAGGGCGTCGAGGCGCTGGCGGAGCGATTGGGACATGGGGTCCGGGAGTTGCGGGAGTGGGGGAGTGCGGGATTCGGGAAAAGAAGACGCAGCCGTCGCAGATGCAAGCGTGCGCGGCGTTTCGAGCGGGATTTTGCAGACGTTTCGGCGCGACGTCGGCCCGAACCCTCGTCGTTCCGCTTGCCCTGCTGAACCTGCGGACAGGGGTGACGTTTCGGCGCGGCGTCGGCCTACCCCCTCGTCGTTCCGCTCCTCCCGCTGAACCTGCGAACGAAGACAGGGGTTGAGAACAGAGAAGCAGCCCGTTCGTCGCCCGGCAACGCCTCGTAACGAACAGCGCGTCTGCTTTGCGAAAAACTTTCAACTTTCACCTTTCGACCGACACCGCATGCACTTCGCCCCGTCCGCCGTTCGTCCGTTTGCCGTCTTCGCCGTCTTCGCGCTCTGCCTGACCCTCTCGTCGTGCCAGTGCTCTTGGAAGCCCGACGTAGGCCCCGTCGACGACGAAGAAGGAAGCGTCACCGCCGTCCACGAGAACGAACAAGTCGAGAGAGGAAAGGCGCAAGCGCCGACCTTCGGGAAAACGCTCGCGGGCTGAACGACCCCCGTCCGTCGTCCCCCGTCCGCCGTCCGCCGTCGCATCCACCATCTCTGATCTGGATTCCCCATGCCCGGCATCCCGCGCGAAAAAATCGACGAGGTGCAGGCCGCCGCCGACATCGTGGAGGTGGCCTCCGACTACGTAGGCCGCCTCAAAAAAAGTGGCTCGCGCTACATGGCGCTCTGCCCGTTCCACGACGAAGACACGCCCTCCTTCAGCCTCACGCCGGAGAAAAACCTGTACTACTGCTTCGGCTGCCAGGCCGGGGGCGACCTTATCAACCTGGTGCAGGAGATGGAGGGCCTCTCTTTTACCGAGGCGGTGCGCCAGCTCGCGGACCGCTTCGGCGTCGACTTGCCGCAGAACGGCGGGGGCGGCGAAGGAGGCGGCGCGCAGCAAAGCCGGCGCGCCCCGATCTACCATGCCCTGCGCTTCGCCGCGCGCTTCTACCACCACCGGCTCACGACGACCGACGAGGGGCAGCGCGCGCTGGCGTACCTGAAAGAGGAGCGCGGGCTGGAAGAGGAAACGATAAAGGCGTTCGGCCTCGGCTACGCGCCGGGGCAGTGGGACGCGCTCGCCAGCGCCGCCGAACGCGAGCAGATCGACCCGGAGACGTTGGAAGACGCCGGCCTCGCCATCGAGCGCTCGAGCGGCGGCGGCGGATACTACGATCGCTACCGGGGGCGCGTGGTCTTTCCGATCTTCTCGCGCGTGGGGCGCGTGCTGGGCATGGCCGGGCGCATCTTCGACGAAGCCGAAGGGCCGGCCGTCGGCGGCGACTTCGACCCGCCGAAGTACATCAACTCGCCCGAGACGGACGTCTACCACAAAAAAGAGGTCCTCTACGGGCTGCATCAGGCCAAAGGCGCGCTGCGCAAGACCGGGGAGGCGCTGCTGGTGGAAGGCTACACCGACGTGATCGCGCTCCATCAGGCCGGGGTCGAGACGGCCGTCGCCACCTGCGGCACCGCGCTCACCGCCGAGCAGGCCAAGCTCTTGGGCCGCTACGCCGAGCGCGTCACGTTGCTCTACGACGCCGACGAGGCGGGCACGCGCGCCACGCTGCGCGGCATGGACCGCGTGCTCGAAGCCGGCCTGGGCGCCTACGCCGCCCGGCTGCCCGAGGGCCGCGATCCCGACGACTACGTCCGCGACGAGGGGGCCGACCGCTTCCGGCGTTTCCTGCGCAAGCGCAGCCAGGGCGTGGCCGCCTTTCACCGCGCGCAGGCCGAGCGCTCCGGCGACTTCGACACGCCCGAGGGCCAGACCCGCACGATGCGCGCCGTGGCCGACTCGCTCGCGCTCGTCGACGACGACATGGCCCGCGAAAACCAGGTCCGCGCCGCCGGCGACGAACTGGACATGTACGAAAAGCATCTCCGCGACGCCGTCGAGGAGGCGCGCCGCGAAGACCGGCAGAAGCAGCAGCGCCGCCAGCAGGCCCGCCGCCGCGCGCCGCGTCCGCCGGCGCCGGCGTCTGCAGAAGGCGACGCGACTTCCGAAGAGGGCGCGCCCGACGAGAACGACGCCTCGTCCGCCGAAGACGACGACGCGCCGCCCGCCGAGGAAGAGCCGACGCTGCAGGAGCGCAACCTGCTGCGCCTGCTTCTGGAGCGCGGGCGTCCGATGGTGGAGCTGATCCTGGGCAACATGGCGCTGACGGAGTTCACCGACGGCCCGGCGCGCGAGCTGGCCGGGCGCTTTCAGGAAATGTACCGGGAAGGGGAGGTGCAGCCGCGCCGCGCGCTGGAGGGCGACTTCGGCCCCGCGATTCAGCAGCTGGCCGCCTCGGTGATGACTGACGCGCACGAGCCGTCGGAGAACTGGCGCGAGCGCGACATCAACGTGCCGCGCCTCAACCAGCGTGCGCGCGAGGCCGCCGCCAGCTCGATGCGTCTCCTCAAGCTGCGGCGCGTGAACGAGGAGCTCGAAAAAGCGCAGGCCGCGCAGTTCCGCGCTGTCGATACGCCGGAGGCCGAGCGCGAAGCGCAGCAGCGCGTCATGCGCCTTCAGAAGCTGCGCCAGCAGATTCAGCGCGGCGAGTTTTTCGACTGGGAAGAGGAGTGATGCGTGAAACGTGATGCGTGAAACGTCAGACGTGCAACGTTCAACGTGTCACGAGTCACGCCCTACCCGCCTGCCGAGGCGTCGATGTTTTCGGGCGTCTGCACCGGTTGCGTGTCGAGCTCCTCGGTCCCCTGCGGCTGGGTGGGGGCGCGCCCCAGCACCGTTTGCACCGCCTGATTGACGCTCTCCCACCCCGGGTAGCGCCAGAATCGCCGGTGTTTGGCGATCACGTCGGCCATCGTCTCGCGGTAGTGGGTCGGTTCGCTCGCGGCCAGCTGCTCGAACTGCTGGGCCAGCTCCTTGAGCTGCTGCTGGTTCTTCTCGGTGAAGCCAAAGCGGCGAATTTCGTCGACGAGGCGGTCGTACTGACGGTCGTACTTGGTGCGCATCTGCTCGCCGGGGTCGGCGTAGGTGTCGTGGTTGAACTGAAAGACGCTGCTCTCGTCGATGAAGTCGGCGTGCCCGTTGTCGTTCAGAATGGCACGCGCGCCGGGCGGCAGGAAGAAGCGCACGGCATCGCCCTGCGCGGTGGAGGAGAGGGTCACGTTGCCGCGTTCGGGGACGCCCACCACCACCGAATCGGCGCTTCCGTTGGGGCCGGCGGGCAGGTGGAAGTGCTTGTTCATGCGGGCGAAGCGCGTGTAGAGGCTCAGCGAGTCGGCCGCTTTCCACGGGAGGTCGCCGCCGCCGTTTTCCGCGAGGACCCTGAGCAGGTGGTTGAGCGAAATGCTTCGGCCCTCGGCCGGCTGCATCCGGTCGGCGAGCATCGTCTTGGAGGTGTCGATGACCACGTCCTCCATCGCCTTGAGCGCCCCGTAGGCCCCCACGACGTAGGTGCGCGAAAAGTCGCCGAACGAGGAGTTGCGCGAGACGATGGGAAAGCCTTCGGTGACGCCCCACATGTAGGCGTCGGCCGTCGTCACGCTCGGGGAGACGTACTCCCCGGCATGCTTGAGGAATTTAACTATAATCTCGTTGTAGATGTTGTTCACGCCGGTGTGGTAGGCGCTGACGCCGGGAATCTCGTGCCCCATCGCATTGATCGAGGCGGTGGCGTGCTTGAAGGCCGGCTCCATCGTAATGAGCGGGTGCTGCTCCTCGGCCACCAGCACGCGGTTGCCCGCCGAGGTGGGCAGCCGGTAGCGGTGAATGCCGTACGACGACAGCAGCGACGGCATGAGCTGGTAGCGGCTCTTGGCGTCGACCGGCGAGACCAGGTCGTCCTGGTTGAAGGTCTCCTTCGTGCCGATCTCGGTCATCAAGAGGGCATCGGGCCCTGCGAGACGCCGCGCGCCGTCCACTTGTCGACGAGGTCGCGCGTCTTCTGGCGGCGCAGCGCGTTGATGCGACCCCAGTTGTAGTCCTGCGGCCGGCCGGCCTCGATGTACTGCCGGCGCTCCTCTTCGAGCGTGAACACCTCCAGGAGCGTGTCCGGTTCCGTGCCGGTGGAGACGCGCATCGAAAAGTTGTCGTCCACGCCGAAGCGCTTGACGTAGCGGTCGGTCAGATCGCGAAACTGCTGCAAGAGGTCGGCGCGGCCCTTCCCGCTGCCGCCCGCCCCGACGACCGAGCCGGAGAAGTACGGCTGAAGCGCGTTGTCGGGGTGGCTGGCGAGGTTGGCGTACATGAACGGCTGGCCTTCCGAGTCGCCGGCGACTTCCTCGAGCGGGCGCTCTTCCTGCGGCGTCTCCCCGCCCGGGGCGGACTGGAAGGAGGTGGCGATGCTCTGCGTGACGGCGCCGATGCGCCCGGTGGCTGCCAGCAGCCCCACGATGACCGCCAGCACCGCCGCCATCGCCCACAGCATGTTGCGCACCCCCAGCGGACGGTTGGAGGTGAGCATGCTCTGCAGGCGCTTCGAGCCCGCCAAAAGTCCGCGCCGCTCGTCCGTTTCCTCCTTTTGAAGCCCTTTCAGCCCGGCAGCGGGCGAGTCGTCGCCGCTGTCGCGCGCCTTTTTGCGCTTGCGTTTCGGCGGGGTCTTCTCGGGGGGCACGTCGCCGGCGGAGGTCGTTTTCGCCGGGTCGGAAGAGGACGCTTCGGCGGAAGAAGGCCCGTCGGCGGAAGAAGGCCCGTTGGCGGACGATCCGTTGGCGGACGATCCGTCGTCGCCCGCGTCTGCCGGGGCGTCCCGGCGGACGTCTTCGCTTTGAGAAGAAAAGGGGGAGGAAGAAGGCGTGTCGCTCATGGGGAGAAAGACACCGGCGAGGACGAGGGAAAAGGGCGCCCGGCGCTCGAAAAACGCCGACGGGTCACAGAAAGGGAAGATTTGAAGAAAAGGGGCCAATCTCTAACGCACCATCAGTCGTCTTGTGCCGCGTCGAGGGCGGCGGGCGGGTCGGCGAGACGCGCGCGGCAGGTTCGCCTTCGAGCATCGGTGCGATGACGGGCAGGCCGCCGGCGCGCTCGACGGCGCGGACGTAGGTGCGGCGGAGCGTCTGCCGGTCGCCGTCCTCGGCGTCCGTCTCCAGCGACATGGTGATGCCGGTGCGCGCGTGCATGGTGGAGCCGAAGGAGAGAGAGAAGAGCGTGAGCCGCGGCTGTGGCGTTAGACCTGCGCGCCGAGGTGAAGTTCAGCGCGCGCGACGGGACGGAGCGACACGTTCTTGTGAAAGAGGTAACCCAAGTTGTGAGGTATGGCGAAAACCAATCAAACCAGCGTGTCATCCCGCACTTGATGCGGGATCTCCCTCGGTTTGGCTGCCAATAATCCG
>PXTR01000111.1:0-571 GCA_003023245.1 Bacteroidetes bacterium QS_8_68_15
CATGCCCGACCTTTTCGACGAAGCGGCGGCCGACGCGAAAGCCGAGCAGGCCCCGCTGGCCGACCGGATGCGCCCGCGCTGCCTCGACGACTTCGCCGGGCAGGAGCACATCTTGGGCGAGGGCAAGCTGCTGCGCCGCGCCATCGAGGCGGACCGCGTGCAGTCGGTGCTCTTCTACGGGCCGCCGGGCACGGGCAAGACCACGCTCGCCCGCCTCATCGCCCGCCGCACCGAGGCGCACTTCACCACGCTCAACGCCGTCTTGGCCGGCAAAAACGACATCCGCGAGGCCATCCGCGCCGCGCAGGAGCGGCAGAAGCTGCACGCGCAGCGCACGATCCTGTTTATCGACGAGGTGCACCGCTTCAACAAGGCACAGCAGGACGCGCTCCTTCCCCACGTGGAGGACGGCACCGTCACCTTCATCGGCGCGACGACCGAGAACCCGTACTTCGAAGTCATCGGCGCGCTGGTGAGCCGCTCGCGCGTGTTCGAGCTGGACACGCTCTCGCAAGACGACCTGCGCGGCGTGGCGCGCCGCGTGCTCCGCGACGAGGAGCACGGCTACGGC
>PXTR01000111.1:597-7110 GCA_003023245.1 Bacteroidetes bacterium QS_8_68_15
TGGCGGTGGCGGAGGACTCCATCCAAGAGCGCGCGGTGCTCTACGACCGCGACGGCGACGCGCACTTCGACACCATCAGCGCGTTTATCAAGAGCATGCGCGGCTCCGACCCCGACGCGGCGCTCTACTGGCTGGCCCGCATGGTGCGCGCCGGGGAGGACGCGCGCTTCCTGTTGCGAAGGATGTGCATCTTCGCCGCCGAGGACGTGGGGCTGGCCGACCCGCGCGCGCTCACCGTCGCCGAGAGCGCCGCCGACGCCTTCGACCGCGTGGGCATGCCCGAGGGGCAGTTCCTCTTGGCGGAGTGTTGCCTCTACCTCGCCACCGCGCCGAAGTCCAACAGCGCCTTCGCCTACTTCGACGCGCTGAAGCACGTGGAGGAGGAGCAGAGCGGGGACATCCCCGATCCGCTCAAGGACGCCAGCCGCGACAAGGAGGGCCTCGGCCACGGCGAGGGCTACCGATATCCGCACGCCTACCGCGAGGGCTACGTTCCGCAGCAGTACCTGCCCGACGAGATGCAGGGCCTCTACTTTTACGAGCCGCGCGAGGAGCAGGGCTACGAAGGCGAGATCGCCGAGCGTCTGGAGCGGTGGCGCGCCCGCGACGCCGAAGCAGAAGAGGAGATTGCCAGGCGCGCCATGCGCTATGCGGAAGAGGTCGAAAGTTGATGGTCAAAGGTTGACGGTTTCGGTTCGGCCCCGCCGGTTCAGCGCGCCCCGGTCGCGGACGTCGCGGGGGCATTTTCGGGAAAGGTCCAGGTAAAGTAGTAGCCGGCGGGGCGCACGTAGAGGCGCAACTCGCGGGTGTCGAGCAGGTCGCGGCCCGTTTCGGTGTGACGGTCGAAAAAGACGGCGTTGCGGCCGTAGAGCGCCCGGCGGCCCGCCTGGAAGGCTTCCAGCGGCACGTCCGACTCGATGCGCACGGGATCATACTGGTTGTAGTCCGCGTCGCGCAGGTAGACGCGCTGGCCGGCGCCGTCGAGGCCCAGGTCGCCCAGGTCCATCGATCGCGGCGACGGGGAAAAGACGTACACGTCGATCTGCAACAGGCTGTCGTACTCGGCGATGCGCTCGGCGATCTTCTCGCGGGCGAGGTCTTTGGAGAGCGTGTTGACGCCCATCTCGGGAACCAGCGACGCCACCGACAGCTCCTTGCTCCAGAGCGTGGCGTGGGTGCGAAAGTAGGAGTGCCCCAGACGCTGCTGCCCGGCCGACCATTCCAATAGCATGTCTCGGTAGGAGCCGTCGAGCTCGAATTCGAGCCGGCCATTTTCTTCAGAGAGGGTGAGGTCGGCGAGCGAGTCGGGATGGTGATCGGTGTCGCGCGTGCTGGGGAGCGAACGGGTGGCGATGGCTTCCCGTTCGATGGTGAAGTCCGTCTCGCCGCTGGAGGCGCAGCCGGCCGCGGCTCCTGCGAGCAAGAGGCCGGCCGCAAGCAAAAGCGCCGGCCGAACCGCGGTGCTCGAGAGACGAGAGAACGTATTCCGCATGGCGGCCGCGCGTGTTTGCTTGTCATATGCTCGCCTTGCCTAACGAGCAGCGTCCGCTTCGGGTCCCGCCCCTGGTGTTCTTCACGGTTGCTCACGCGCCTTGCGCGCCCGCGAGGTCGTCGGCCGTGCCGACCTGCGCGACTGCCACGTCGCGCCCGAGGGTGCGGCGCACCAGCCCGCTCAAGACGCGCCCGGCGCCGATTTCGACGAAGCGCTCGGCGCCCCCGCTTTCGTGCATCGCCTGCAACGAGGCGGCCCAGCGCACCGGCGAGAGCAACTGCTCCAGCAGCGCCGCGCGAATGGCCTCCGGCTCGGTGGTCGCCTCGGCCGTCACGTTGAGGTAGACCGGGCAGCGCGGCGCGCGAATCTCCAGGTCGGCAAGCACCTCGGCCAGCCCGTCGCGCGCGTCCTGCATGAGCGGGGAGTGAAACGCTCCGCTGACCGGAAGCCGGATGGCGCGCCGCGCGCCGCGTTCCTCGCAGAGCCGCATCGTCGCCTCGACCGCCTCGACGTCCCCGCTGATGACGACCTGGCCCGGCGCGTTGAAGTTGGCCGGCTGCACGACGTACCCTCCGTCGCCGCTGCCGCCCTCGCGGGTGACGTCTTCGCACACCGCCGCCAGCGCGTCGTTCTCCATCCCGATGACGGCGGCCATCGTGCCGGCGCGCGCTCCCCCGTCGTCGCCGCCCTCATCACTGCTGCTGCCGGCGGCGGCCATCAGCTGGCCGCGGCGGCGCACCACGCGCAGGCCGTCCTCGAACGAGAGGGCCCCGGCAGCCGCCAGCGCGCTGTACTCGCCGAGGCTGTGGCCGGCGGTCATATCGGGAGCGGGGCGGGCGTCCTGCGCGTCGAGGACGGCCATGACCGCGAGGCTGTGCGCGAAGAGCGCCGGCTGCGTCACGTCGGTCTGCTTCAGCGCTTCTTCTTCGTCTTCGTCGTCGCTGCTCCCCTCGCCAAACATGAGATCCGTCAGCGCGAAGCCGAGCAGCTCGTCGGCGCGGTCGAGACGCGCGCGCGCTTCCGGGAGCTGCTCGTAGAGGGCGCGGCCCATACCGACCTCCTGCGAGCCCTGGCCGGGGAAGAGATAAGCAGTTTTGCTCATCGTCTGGAAAACGGTTCGGAGTGAAGGAGTTGGAGGTGCTGCGTGCGTTCTCGTGGGTCGTTGTTCGTGGGCCGTTGTTCGTTTTCGTTCAGCAGAGGCGGCGTGAGCAAAAAAGACACGATCCACGCACCAGCGCCCTGAACGGAGTGAAGAAGTACTCCCGAGGTGCGAGCGCACGCGAGGGGCCTTGCGTCATACCCTTGTGGTGGGGCCCTGTGTCATACCCTTGTGGTGGGGCCTTGCGTCATACCCCTGTGGTGGGGCCTTGTCCCTGTGGTGCGGACGATCAACGATTACCGTCTGGGGGAGTTGCTCTCATTTGCTCTGGTGTCGCCATCTCCTCCCCATTGTAGGCCCACGAAACCAGGTTCGCTCCCCACGTGAAGCCGCCCCCGTAGGCGGCCATGATGAGGCGGTCGCCGGGGCGCAGCTCGGATTCCCAGTCGTGGAGGCAGAGCGGGATGGTCGCCGCGGTGGTGTTGCCGTAGCGCCCGATGTTGATCATGACCTTTTCATCGGGGAGGCCGGTCTGCCGCGCGGTCGCCTCAATGATGCGGCGGTTGGCCTGGTGCGGCACGAGGTAGCGCACGTCCTCGGGCGTCAGGTCGTTGCGCTGCATGATCGCGCCGGCGGACTCGGCCATGCGCTTGACGGCCTGCTTGAAGACGGGGCGTCCGTTTTGCTTCAGGAAGTGCTCGCGGTTCTCGACGGTGGCGCAGGTGGGCGGCTTGCGGCTGCCGCCGGCGGGCTGGTGCAGGTCGCTCCAGTCGCGCCCGTCGACGCGCTGGTAGGCGTCTTGCAGGCCGTAGTCGCCGCCGCCACCGCCGGCCGCCGAGGAGCTGCCCGAGGCCGGTTCGAGCAGCACCGCGCCGGCCCCGTCGCCGAAGAGGATGCAGGTGGAGCGGTCGGTGTAGTCGGTGATGCTGCTCATCTTGTCGGCTCCGATGATGAGGACCCTGTCGCACTGGCCGCTTTCGATGAAGCGTGCGCCGGTGTTGAAGGCGTACAGAAAGCCGCTGCACGCGGCCGAGAGGTCGAAGCCGAAAGCCCCGTCGGCCCCGATCTCCGCCTGCACGAGGCAGGCGGTGGCGGGAAAGAACATGTCCGGCGTGACGGTTGCGACGATGATCGCGTCGACCGAGCCGCCGGTGATGCCGCGCTTGTCCAGGAGCTCTTCGACGGCGCGGGTGGCCATGTAGGAGGTGGCCTTGTCCGGGTCGCGCAGGATGCGCCGCTCGCGGATGCCGGTGCGCTCGCGGATCCATTCGTCGCTGGTGTCGACCATGTCCTCGAGGTCGGCGTTGGTCAAACGCTCCTCGGGCAGAAAGTGGCCGACGGCGGTGACGGCGGCGGCAGGGGCCGGAGCGGCGGCAGGGGCCGGGGCCGCGTCATCGTGGTTGGAAAGGCTGCCGGAAGGGGGCGGGGCGGACATTCAGGGGGGAAGGGGTAGCTGGTGGATGGGTCGCTCTCACTCTAAGAGTACTTCCTCCCTTCGTTCAGGGCGCTTCGTTCAGGGCGCTGGATAGGGGAGTGAATGTTTGGCCGGCCGCACCAGCCCCTTGAAAACCATCCACCATTTACCATTCCCAATCTACCATTCCCCGGTCGTCAAGACGCGGGGTCCGGTGCGTCTTCGAAGGCGGCGGCGATGGCCTCCGGCAGCGACTCGCCGGCCACGTCGGCGGCGGCGAAGATCATCCGCTCCACCGCGTGCGGCGAAGAGCCGCCGTGCCCGACCAGCACGGTGCCGTCGACGCCCAGCAGCGGGACGCCCCCGCGCGCCTCGTAGTCGAAGGGTTCCTGCACGCTGTCGAGCACGCTCTGCACGGCGGCGGCCTGCTCGCGCGAGAGGTCCTGCCGCTTGATCTCGCGGCGCACCATCTCGCGCAGGAGCGTCGTGGCGATGCTTTCGCCGAACTTGAGAATGATGTTGCCGATGAAGCCGTCGCAGACGACCACGTCGGCGGCGTGGGCGAGGACGTCGTGGCCCTCGACGTTGCCGGCAAAGTGCAAGTCGCTGGAGGACGGCTGCTGTTCGAGCAGCTCGTAGGCTTTGCGCGTCTGCTCGTTGCCTTTGCCCGGCTCCTCGCCCACGTTGAGCAGGCCCACGGTGGGGGTCTCGCAGTCCTCGAGGCGCTCGGCGCAGACCGTTCCCATGCGGGCAAACTGCACGAGGTGCGCCGGGCGGCAGTCCACGTTGGTGCCCACGTCCATCAGCAGGCATTGGCCTTCGAGCGTGGGCACCATGCTCATCATCGTCGGGCGATCCACCCCCGGCAGGCGACCCAGAATGAACAGCGAGGCGGCCATCAGCGCGCCGGTGTTGCCCGCGCTGGCGAAGGCGTCGGCTCGCCCCTCCTTGCACGCCCCCAGCCCGCGGTGAATGGAGGACGTTGGCTTCTGCTTGACCGCCTCGGTCGGCGCCTCGCCCATCCCGATCACCTCCGGCGCGTCGACGACGCGTACCGGAAGGGCGGAGGCGTCCTCCTCGCAGTCTTGGAGCGCCTCGCTCACCTGCTGCTCGGGACCGAAGAGCAACAGCTCCAGCGCGCCCTCGGCGCTTCGCGCGGCGCGGGCGGCTCCTTTCACGACCGCGCCCGGCGCTTCGTCTCCCCCCATCGCGTCTACAGCAATGCGTTGAGGCATGGACGGGGGCGGCAGAGGGTTCGTGGAAAAAGGACGGGGCACCGCCGCGAGAACGCGACTCGCAAGGCGAGCGGCAAGACCGGCCGGGAGACGCCCGTACGGGACAGCGGCAATATAAGACAGCCGCACCAACAAGCAACAGCGCCTCGCGTGTGAAAGCCGCGTTGAGCGAAAGCGGCCTCGAACGGGCGTCCCTCAGCAAGCGTCCCGCGCGCAGCGCGCGTCCGGTGTGTAAGTGCCGACGCAACCGTTTTCCGATATTCCGCCGCCGGGACGATGGACGATTGACGACGGGCGATGCGTCTCGCAAAACCATCGTCCATGGTCGGTCGTCCATCGTCTGCGCCCGCAAACCTCTGCGCGGGCATTTGTTAGATGATTTCGTCTTCCGGCTCGACGACCTGGCGCCCGCGGTAATGACCGCACTGTGGGCAGGCGCGGTGCATGACCTTGGGCGTGTCGCAGTTGGGGCAGTCCATCATCTGCGGAAGCTCCACGCTGTTGTAGTACTTGGCGCGGCGCTTGCGCGTGCGCGACTTCGAATGGCGGCGTTTGGGATCGGCCATGGGCTTGGAAAGAAGGTTGGGAAAGAAAAAGAAGGAGCGTGGGAGTAGGGGGCGAAGGCGAGCGTGTGTTGCTCGCGCCCTTCGCACCCCCACGTATTCAATCGTCGTCATCGTCGCCGTCGCGCAGCTGGCGCAGCTTTTCGAAGCGCGGGTCGGCCGGCCCCTCCTCGTCGTCCTCGGGCGCGCCGAAGACCGTCTCGATCTCCTCGTCCTCCGCGCCGGGGGCGACCTTGCGCTGAGGAATCGCCAGCAGGAGCGTGTCGCGCAGCACGTCGGTCAGGTCGAGGTGGCGCGCGCCGGGGGGCAGCTCGCGCAGTTCGTCGTGCTCTTCGCTCTCGTCGGGCGCGCTGCGCCCCGGATCGGTGAAAAGCACGGCATAGTGACCGTCGAGCGGCGCGTCGAAGCGGCGAAGCGTGCGGTCGCACGTGAGCGTAGCCGTGGCGCGCGCTTCGAGCGTCACCAGCACTTCGCCCGGCTGGTAATTCAGCACCGTCTCGACGCGGATCGGGCCGAACGTCACGTCTTCGGCGACAGGCGTCAGTTTATCGTCTTCGTCGGAGGGCTTATCGGGGGCCTCTGCCGTCCCGTTCGCGTCCTCCGTTTCGTCGCGGTCGGGGGCGTCGAGCACGTCGGGCGCCACCTCGCGGCTCAGGCGGTGCACGCCCGGTTCCAGCCCGGTAAGGTCGATCTGAAACATGGCCCGGCGG
>PXTR01000112.1 GCA_003023245.1 Bacteroidetes bacterium QS_8_68_15
CGGGATCTCCCTCGGTTTGGCTGCCAATAATCCGAATGAGATTCCGGATCGGGGTCCGGAATGACACATTTTCTGATAGGTCACAACTTGGGTTACGTTGCGTCTTACGTTGGTCGCCGCGCAGAAATGATCCTCTTCTCAACGTAGCAAAACGACCCGTAAAGAGCAACGCAGGTTCGTCGAGCAGAAGAACGTTCCCCCGCTCCCCTTTACCCTATTGAGTAGAGCGCGAGAAGGGCAGCAGGAGGTCCCTCCTTATGACGCTTGAGAAAATAATCGGGGAAGCTAATGAAGCTCTCCCCCTGATCCTCGATTAGGGGGAGATGCCGGCAGGTAGAGGGGGTTTGGCGTCCGAGAATGCTACTTTTTGCGGTCAAACCACCCCTGCCCACCGGCGCCCTGACCGAAGGGAAGAAGTACTCTCCAGGGTGCATCCCCTCCTTGAAAAAGGAGGGGAATGTGATCCGCCGACGTTACCCCAATAAATAATCAAGTGTCATTAGCCGGGAGAGAAGTCAACCTACCAGCCGCAGACCTGCAAACTTCAGCCGCAGCTTCTTCTGCCCGACCTCTTGCCCGAAAAAGATCGTCGCGGTGGCCTTTTCGCCCTGTCCGTTGCGCGAGAGCACCTTGCCCTGCCCGAACTTGGGGTGCTCCACCTGCGCGCCGGGCGCGATCTCGCCGCCCTCGCCCTCGTCGTAGACCACGCGCCGCCCGCCGCCGCTGCTGCTCTCGCTCGCGTCGGACGACTTCTCGCGGCGCACCGTGCGGCGGCGCTGGTCGTGCGCCCCGGAGCGCGCCCGCGTGGAGGTGTCCTCCGAGCGCAGGTCGCGGCGGTAGTAGTGCGGGTCGTCGCCCTGATAGTTGGAGTCGCCCTCGCCGCCGCCGCCAGAGGAATCGACTGAGAAGCGGCCTTCGTTTTGCTCGTGGCGCTCGCCCGCCTCGGTGCGCACCACGTCCGGGTCCACCTCCTCCAGGAAGCGCGAGCGCGTCGACGACTGGCGCTCGCCGTAGCGGTAGCGGCTGCGCGCGTGGCTCAGGAAAAGGCGCTCCTCCGCGCGCGTGACGCTCACGTAGAAGAGACGGCGTTCCTCTTCGAGCTCGTCGGGCTCTTCGGTGGCGCGCTTCAGCGGGAAGAGCCCCTCTTCGAGGCCGCTCACGAAGACGACCGGGTACTCCGTCCCCTTCGAGCCGTGCATCGTCATCAGCGTGACGCGGTCGGAGTCGTCCTCCCTGGCGTCCTCGTCGGTCAGGAGCAAGACCTCTTGCAAAAAGCGGCTCAGCGTGGCCTCGTCGCTCGTTTCGGTAAACTCGGCGATCGCCCCGATCAGCTCCTGCACGTTCTCCCAGCGCACCAGGTTTTCGCGCGTGTGCTCCTTGCGCAACTCCTCGAGGACGCCCGCCTCCTTGATGAGGTCTTTCGCCAGTTCCTCCGCCGGGGCGTCTTCCGACTTCGAAGCGTGCTTTTTGATGAGGAAGCCGAACTTCTCGACGGCGTTCTTCGCGCGCGTGCTCAGGGTAGAAATCGCCTGCACGTCTTCGACGGCCTGCCAGAGCGTGAGGCCGTGCTCGTTGGCGTAGTCGAACACGCGCTCCTGCGTCTTCTGCCCGATGCCGCGCTTGGGGTAGTTGATGACGCGCCGCAGGCTCGCCGCATCGCTGGGGTTGACCACCAGCTTCAGGTACGCCAGCACGTCCTTGATCTCCTTGCGCTGGTAAAAGGAGGTCCCGCCGATGATGCGGTAGGGGATGTCTTCCTGGCGCAGCTCCTTTTCGAGCGCGCGGCTCTGCGCGTTGGTGCGGTAGAGGATGGCGAAGTCGCTGAAGGCGTAGCCGTCGCGCACGTGCAGGTCGCGGATGTGCCGCTCGATCTTCTGCGCCTCGTCCTTTTCGGAGAGCGCTTCCATCAACACGACCGGCTCGCCCTCGTCGTTGCTCGTCCACAGCTCCTTGTCGAGCTGGCTGTCGTTCTGGTCGATCACCGAGTCGGCGAGCTGGAGGATGTGCCCGGTCGAGCGGTAGTTTTGCTCCAGCCGCACGGCGGTCGCCTCGTCGTAGTCGCGCTGAAAGGAAAGGATGTTCTGAATGTCGGCCCCGCGAAAGGCGTAGATGCTCTGCGCATCGTCGCCGACGACGCAAAGGTTCTTGTGGCGCGCCGACAACATCTGCGCGAGCGTGTACTGCGCCTTGTTGGTGTCCTGGTACTCGTCGATGTGGACGTAGCGCCAGCGCTCCTGGTATTGTTTGAGCACGTCGGGGTGCTCGTCGAACAGGTCGATGGGACGCAGTAGCAAGTCGTCGAAGTCCATCGCATTGGCGCGGCGAAGGGCCTCCTGGTAGGGGCCGAAGACCTGCGCGGCCATCTCCTGTACCCGGCCGCGGGCGAGGTCGCGGTACTCCGCGGGGGCGAGCATCTGGTTTTTGGCGCTGGAGATCTTGCGCTGCAAGGCGCGCGGCCGAAACTGCTGCGTGTCGATCCCGAGGCGCCCGGCGAGGTCGCGGATGATGCGCTTCGCGTCGCCGGTGTCGTAGATCGAGAAGTCCTGCGAGTAGCCCAGCTTGTCGGCTTCGCGGCGCAGGAGGCGGGCAAACGTGGAGTGGAACGTGCCCATCCAGAGGCCCTTTGTGCCGCGGCCGTCCGGCCCGCCGACGAGCGCCTGGACGCGCTGCTTCATCTCGCGGGCCGCCTTGTTGGTGAAGGTGAGCGCCAGCACCTCGTGGGGCGTCGCCTGGCCGGTCGCCAGGAGGTAGGCGATGCGGTGGGTGAGCGTGCGCGTCTTGCCCGAGCCGGGCCCGGCGATGATGAGCACGGGGCCGTCGGTCGTCTTCACCGCCTCGCGCTGCTTCTCGTTGAGGCCCTGGAGGATCTGCTTCGCCTCGTCGCTGTCGGCGGAGCGGGGCGACTCGGCAGTTTGCTCCGAGCGCGGCGGGAGGTCGATCTGTCGCGGCATGGGGCGGTTTCGGGTTTCGGGTTCGGGGTTTTTCGGCTTGGGGCGTGGCAAACGTAGGGGCACGCCGCCGGCGTGTCCGAAACGAAGCACCCCCTTTCGGAAAAGATCCCGCCGCCGGCCGCCTCCGCAACACACCTCGCATCGCTGGGTACACCACCAAGCGGAAACGAGAAGACATGCTCCCAGACGGCCAAGCGCCCCTGGGAGCAACTGTCTGGGAGCGAAAGTCAAACAAACGATCAGACGAGCCAACCGCAACGTCGGAACCTTCATCGTCGCAGTGCCGGAGCCGCCCCACCCCCACCATGACCGACCGTCGCCGCCGTCGTCCTGTCGTCGCCGTCTCGCTGGGCGACCCCGGCGGCATCGGGCCGGAGGTCGCGCTGAAGGCGGTTGCCGACGACACGCTCCGTCGGCGCGCGCGACTGCTGCTGGTCGGCTCGGCCGCCGTGCTGCGCCGGCACGCCGAGGCGCTCGGCCGCGCCCTTCCGCCGCTGGCGGTCGCGCGGCAGGCCCCGCCGCTCGACGGCGAGACGGCGTTCGCCGAAGACGACAGCGAAAACGGGAGCACCGGCGGCCCCCTCCACGTGCTCGACGTGGCCGAGGACGGCGCCCCGTCGTTCTCTTTCGGCGACGTCAGCGCCGCCGGGGGCCGCCTCTCGATGCGCGCGGTCGAGCGTGCGGTCGACCTGTGCCGCACAGGCGTCGCCGACGCCATGACGACCGC
>PXTR01000113.1 GCA_003023245.1 Bacteroidetes bacterium QS_8_68_15
CACCACCAGCGCCAGCAGGCTCAGCGCCGACAGGTTGAGGCTGAAGGCGCGCGTCATCTGCTCGACCGTCTCGGTGCGCGCCTCCGAGCGCCGGATCTCTGCGCCCGGCGGGAGGGCCGTTTGGAGCCGTTGTTTCGCCTGCGTCTCGCCGGCCTCGCTCTCGGGCAAAATCAGGTCGATGCGGGTGAGCTGCCCGGGTTTCCCGAGCACCTCTTGGGCTGTCGCGATGTCGGTGACGAGCAGGTTGCGCGTGGCGCGGCGCGTGCGTTCGTTCTGCGGACGGATCAGGCTCACGATCCGCAGCGCGCGCTCCTGTCCGTCGACGGCGATGCGCAGCGTGTCGCCGGGTTGCTTGCCCAGCTCGCGCGCGGTGAGAGCGGAGAGCAGCGCCGCGCCTTTTTTCGTCATGAAGCCGCCGCGATCCACGCCCGCAGCCCCGGATGAGTCGTCACCGGCGGCGCGCCGTCCCCCGACGTACGGGCGAAAGGGGCCTTCGGCGAACGGGTCCACGCCCAGCAGCTGAAAGGGTCGTCCGGCGCTCGGGACGCGCACGTACTCCGCCACGACGGGCGCGGCGGCGCGGTAGCCAGCGTCGAGGCGCACGCGGCGGTAGGCGCTCGTTCGCAGCCCGCCGCCCGCGCCGACGACCTGGTGCGTCGCCTTCCCCGCCATGCGATCGGCAGAGAGCTCGAAGGCGCGCTCGGCGCTGGTGTTGGCCAGGTCGATCCCCACCACGACGGCTACCCCCAACGCCACGCCCAGCACCGAGAGGCTCATCAGCCACGGGTGGCGCGTCAGGTAGCGGCGACTGCTTGTCCAAAGGGTGTTCACGAAGGTGGGGAGGGAGGGAAGGTATGAAGGTTTGTGCTCGGCTGGCATACGGTGCGATCAAAGGTCCCTCCCTTACCTTTCCCCCATCCCACTTTCTCACTCTCCTTCTCACCCTTCCCCCCTCCCACCGTCCTTCTCCGAAAGGTGCCCCCCTTCGAAGTCGAGCACCCGGTCGGCGTAGGGGAGGACGGCGCGGTCGTGGGTGGCGACCAGGAGCGTGGTATTTTGCTCGGAGGCCAGCTGCGCGAGGACGGAGAGGACCTGCTCGCCGGTGTCGTAGTCGAGGTTGCCGGTCGGCTCGTCGGCGAGGACGAGACGCGGGCGGTGCGCTAGGGCGCGGGCAACGGCCACGCGCTGCTGCTCCCCGCCGCTGAGGCGGTCGGGGAAGCTGTCGGCGCGGTCCTCCAGGTCCACGGCCCCGAGAAGGCGGTGCGCCCGCTTGCGCTCCGCGTCGCCCGCGGCGCCGGACAGTTCCAGCGGCAGGAGCACGTTTTCTGCGGCGGTGAGGGTGGGAATCAGGTTGAACGCCTGAAAGACGAACCCCACGTGCCGCCGCCGGAACCGGGTGCGCTCCTTGTCCGAAAGGGCCGTCAGCTCGGCGGCTCCGACCGTGACGGTGCCGGCGTCGGGCCGGTCGATGCCGCTGATGAGGTTGAGCAGCGTGGATTTGCCTGCCCCGCTGCGGCCCATCACGACGGCAAACGTGCCCTCGGAAATCGTGAGATCCAGCCCTTCAAAAATGGTATGCTCGCGACCAGCCTCGCGGTAGGCTTTCGAGAGGCCGCGCACACGGAGCAGGGCGTCATTCGCGTTTCCAGGAGCGGCGTCCATTGGGCGCGCGGCGGGGATACTTCAGGAGGAGACGTCGGCCGGCGAAGCGGGGGTTGGAGGCCGGGCACGACACGTCGGGCTCCTGCGCTTCTTGAAGCGACGGTTTTGGTTTGGCAGGGGCGCCGGCGGCGGCAGCAAGGGCGCGTCGCACCGAAAATCTTTCACTTTTCACCTTCTTTCAAGCTTACACCTTCACCTTTCTGCGCCAGTCCGTCCCGTCGGGGCCGTCCATCACTTCCACGTCCATTTCGTTTTCGAGGCGGTCGCGGAGGGCGTCGGCGCGGTCGTAGTCGCCGTTTTCGCGGGCCGCGGCGCGCTCGTCGAGGAGGGCTTCGACTTGGCGGGCGAAGGCGTCGTCGGTATCCGCCTCCTCCTCGGAAGAAGCGTCAGGGGCGTCCGTGTCGTTCCAGACGATGCCGAGGAGCGCGTTGGTCCGTTCGAGCCAGTCCATCGCGCTGCGGGCGGTGGCCCCGTTCAGGGCGTCGTCGTCGAGCCTGCCGATCAGCTTGACGCCTTCGTAGGCGGCGGCCAGCGCGGCGGGGGTGTTCAGGTCGTCGCACATCGCCGCGAGCGTGCGGTCGTAGATGGCGTCCAGTTCCGCGCCGATGGGGTCGTCGCGGCTTGCGTCCTCGTCGAGCGCGCCGTCGACCCGGTCGCGCACCGCGCGGTAGCGGCGGACGGTCCGGGCGCTGTCGCGGAGCGTCTTGCGCGTGAAGTTGAACGGCTTGCGGTACTGCCCGCTCATCAGCGTGAGCCGCAGCGCCAGCGGGTCGATGCCTTCGCCGCCTTCGCTTTCGGGCAGGGCCAGGTCGCGCACGGTGAAGAAGTTGCCCTCCGACTTGGACATCTTTTCGCCCTCCACCTGCAAAAAGCGCGTGTGCGCCCAGTGCGAGATCGCCGGGCCGCCGCTGCCGCCGTCGCTACCGTCGCCCGTGCCCGAGCGCAGGCTTTCGTTCTGGGCGACCTCGCACTCGTGGTGAGGGAAAATGAGGTCCTCGCCGCCGGTGTGCAGGTCGAACGTCTCACCCAGGTACGCGCGGCCCATCACGCTGCATTCGATGTGCCACCCTGGGAAGCCCCAACCCCACGGGCTATGCCACTGCATCAGGTGATCAGGGTCCTTTTTCCAGAGCGCAAAGTCGCGCGGGTCGCGCTTTTCGGGGTCGCTGACGGTATCGCGGCCGGCGGCCTGGAGCTGCTGCGCCTCCTCGTTGCCGCTGAGCTTTCCGTAGGCGGGGAAGCTGTCCACCGAGAAGTAGACGCCGCGCTCGGTTTCGTAGGTGTGCCCGCGCTCTTCAAGCTGCTCGACGGCCTGGATCTGCTCGGCCATGTGCTCGGTGGCGCGCGGGCGGACGGCCGGCTCGCGCAGGTTGAGGCGGTGCCAGTCTTCCACGAGCGCCTCGGTGTAGAAACGCGCCAGGTCGTAGACGTTGGCGAAGCGGCGGCCTTCCTCGTCGAGCGCCTGCGCCATTTTGTCCTCGCCGGCGGGGTCGGTCAGGTCGTCTTCGGAGAGGTGCCCCACGTCGGTCACGTTGCTGACGTAGGTCACATCCCAGCCAAGCGCGCGGGCGGTGCGCAGAATCAGGTCCGCCGTGAGGAAAGAGCGGAAGTTACCGATGTGGGCGAAGGCGTAGACGGTGGGCCCGCAGGCGTAGAAGCGCAGGTGGTCCGGTTCCTGTGGGGCCAGCGGCTCGACCCGGCGCGTGCGTGTGTTGTAGAGCTGGAACGTCGGCGGAGCGTCGGCGTCGGGCACGTCGCGCGGCGGCGGAGAGAGGGGACGAGTGGGGGCGACGATGTACCGATCAGCTCGCCGGAGGTGCCTTCCTTCGCCGGGAATTTCAGCGAGCAGCGACCGGCGCGTGACGCAACTTCATCAGCTTGCCGGCTTCGACCGGGAGCATCGCGTAGGGGCGCCCGTCGTCGTCACTGAACTCGACTTCGTAGACGTCCGGGGCCAGCTCTTCGAC
>PXTR01000114.1 GCA_003023245.1 Bacteroidetes bacterium QS_8_68_15
CGGGCGCGCCCGCTACGTGCAGTGGTACCGCCAGACGCGCGGCGCGCGCCCCAACGCCCGCCCCGAAGCGCGCGAGCACTCGCCCCCCTGGCCCGGCGGGCGCCCCAACCACTACCTCTTCGACCTGAACCGCGACTGGGCCTGGGCCACGCAAAAGGAGACGCGCGCCCGCCTGGACCCCTACCACCGCTGGATGCCCCACGTTCACGCCGACTTTCACGAGCAGGGCACGGGCGACCCGTACTACTTCGCCCCCGGCGCCGAGCCGATGCACGAAGCGCTCACGTCGTTTCAGGAGGGATTCCAGGAAACGATGGGCCGTGCCAACGCCGAGGTCTTCGACCGCGAGGGCTGGCTCTACTTCACCGGCGAGCGCTTCGACCTCTTCTACCCCGGCTACGGCGACACGTGGCCGCTCTTCAACGGCGCAGTGGGCATGACCTACGAGCAAGCCGGCGGCGGGCGTGCGGGGCTGCTCATCCAGACGGGCGCCGACGACTCGCTTTCGCTAAACCAGCGCATCGCCCACCACCACGCCACCGCGCTCCAGACCGTCGAGACGGCCGCCGCGGAGCGTGACCGGCTCGCCGACGCCTTCGCCGAGTACTACCGCACCGCGCGGTCCGGCGATCTTCGCGGCGAGACGACCGCCTACGTCGTCAGCGGGGCCAACGACGACCGCCGCGCCGCGCTGGCCAACCTGCTCGACCGCCAGCGCATCCGCTACCACTACGCCGCCGAGGGGGGCGCGGCGCGCGGCCGCAGCTACGCGACGGGCCGGACGGAGCGCTTTCGCGTCGCACCGGGCGACCTCGTCGTCCCCGCCGCGCAACCGAAGGCGCGCCTGGCGCGCGTGCTCTTCGAGCGCCGATCCGCCCTCTCCGACTCGCTGACCTACGACATCACCGCCTGGGCACTGCCCTTTGCCTTCGGGATGGACGCGCACGCCGCGACCGAGGAACTCGACCTGCGCACACGCTCCTCGGCCGCCGCGCCGTCGGCCCGGGGAGACGCCGCCGGCAGCAGGACGGCGGCGGCCGCCCCCTCCCCCGACGGCGAGCGCGCCGCGCCGTACGCCTACCTCGCCGAGTGGCGGAGCCTCGCCGACGCGCGCCTGCTGGGACGGCTCCTGGAAAAGGGGATCCGCGTGCGCTCCGCGCGCGAACCGTTCGAGGCCGGCGGGCGGCGCTGGGGGCGCGGCACGCTCGTCGTCGCCCGCGCCGACAACGACGACCTCGGCTCCCGCTTCGCCGACGCCGTGCGCGACGCCGCCGGCGACCAGCCGCTCACGCCCCTGCGCAGCGGCCTCACGCCCAGCGGCCCCGATTTCGGCTCCGCCGGCGTGGCGCTCGTGGAGAAGCCGCAGGTGGCGGTGCTGGCCGGGGCGGGCCTCTCGGCCTACTCGGTCGGCGAGGTGTGGCACGTCTTCGACCAGCGCCTGGGATATCCCGCCACCCTGCTGCGAACGGACGACATCGACGCCGACGCGCTCGCCGGCTTCGACGTGCTCGTGATGCCCAGCGGCGACTACGGCGATGTGTTTCCCGGCGACGAAGCACGCACCCTGCTGCGCCGCTGGGTCGAAGACGGCGGGCGGCTCGTGGCGATGGGCCGCGCCACCCGCTTCCTCGCCGCGACGGACGGCTTTGGCCTGGAGCAGAAAGACGCGACGGCGGACGCCGACGCAGGCGAGACGGACGACGCGCTGCTCCGCCGCTACGCCCGACGCGAGCGCCGGGCCGCCAGCACGCGCGTGCCCGGCGCCGTCTTCCGCGCCCGGCTCGACCCGACGCACCCGCTGGCCTACGGCTACGCCGGCAGCGGCGGCACGCGGGCCGGCTACTACACGCTCAAGCGCGGCGCGAGCGCGCCGCCGCCCCTCGAAGGAGAAGGCGGCTGGAACGTCGCCACACTGCCTCGCGGCGACGGGTCGGTCGCGCCGGTGAGCGGCTTCGCCGGGACCGAAGCGCAGCGCCGGCTCGCCGGCTCGCTCGTCTTCGGCGTCGAGGAGATCGGCGAGGGGCGCGCCGTCTACCTCGTCGACGACCCGCTCTTTCGCGGCTTCTGGCAGGGCGGGATGCTGCTCTTCGCGAACGCCGTCTTCCTGGTCGGGCCGTGACGGGGCGCGGAAGCGTGGCTGCACGCAGAAAAAAGGGCCTTCCGCTGGCCTGCTCCCGCGATCAGTTGTCGCCGCCCCCCTCGACCTCCTGCGACTGGTTGAGTTGCTCGGTAGTCGACTCCTCGCCGCTTCCGGTGTCTTCTTCACTCTCATCGTCCTCGGCGTCGGAGGCGGCCTGTTCGTCCCCGTCGGCCTGCTCGCCCCCGTCGGCCTGTTCGTCCCCGTCCGCCTGCTGCTCTGCCTCGGTCTGCTGTTCCTCTGAGGCGGCCTGCTGGCCTCCAGCGCCGGTCGTGTCCGCGCCGGTTTCGCCCGTCGCCGTCGTGTCGCTGCCGGCCACGACGTTTCCCTCCTCATCTTCGCCAAAGTCGAAGTCAAGGGAATCCTCTTCTTCGGCGGCCGCGGCGGCAATCGAGTCAGCCTGGTAGTTTACGTTTTCCTCGTCGGCAAAGATAGACTTCGGGTCACTCCGCGACCGCTCGCGCTCAGCGGGCGAATTATAGCCGGGGGGCGCCTCGAACTGCGCCGCCTCCAGCTCCACGCCGTCGATGAAGTGGCCCACGACCTTGAGCGCGTTGTGCGAGCCTTGCCCCCAGTAGCGCGTACGGAAGGCGATCTGCGGGCTGTTGAAGCCGACCCACGAGCCGGTCACCAGATTCGGGTGCGCCAGCATGAACCAGCCGTCGGCGTTGTCCTGCGTGGTGCCCGTCTTGGCCGCCCAGCTCGAGGAACCGTCCACGAACTGCCGGATGCGCGCGCCCGTGCCCCCCGTCACGACCGCCTCCATCATCTGGATCGTCCCGTAGGCGACCGCCGCGGGAAGCGCCTGGCGGCTCTCGCCCTGGAAGTTCTCGACGGTGCGCCCGTAGCGGTCCTCGATGCGCGTGATGCCGATCGGCTCCTGGTAGCGGCCCTTGTTGGCAAGCGTGCCGTAGGCGCCGACCATCTCCAGCAGCGTCACCTCGCTGGTGCCCAGCCCCAGCGACGGCACCGCCTGCAAGTCGCTCTTGATGCCCATCCGCCGCGCCGTCTCGGCCACGCGCCCCGCCCCGAGGTCCACGATTAGCTGTGCGGTGATGGTGTTTTTCGAGTTGGCCAGGCCCTCCTTGAGCGTCATCATTTTGCCGCTTTCCTCGCCGAAGTTGCCCGGCGACCACGTCTTCCCCGTGCCCTCGTTGACGTACTCGATCTTCGCGTCGCGGAGCACGTCGTTCTGGCGGTAGCCGCGGTCCAGCGCCGTGGCGTAGACGAAGGGCTTGAACGTCGAGCCCGGCTGGCGCTTCGAGAGGTAGATGTGGTCGTACTTGTCCTCCGTGAAGTTGCGCCCGCCGACCCAGGCTTTGATGTGGCCGTCGGAGGGCCGCATCGCCACCAGCCCCGTCTGGATGCGCTGCATGTTGGTCTTGACCGAATCGAGAAACGCGGTGTCGCTCTTGAGCTGCTGGAGGGCTTCTTCTTCGGCCGTGCCCTGCTCAGTGAGGCGCTTGTAGCGGGGCGTGCGCTTCACGAACGCATTCAGCAAATTCGGATGGCTTTCCCAGAAGTAGTCGAAGGCCGTTTCGGGATTTACCTGGCGCTGGTAGGCCGACTCGTTCGACGAGAAAAACGGCGACGAGGCGCTGCTCCACGAGACGTCGACGACCGCCTGGAGGTCGTCCATCACCTCGCCGACGGCCTCCTCGGCGGCTTTCTGCATCTCCGCGTCGATGGTGGTGTAGACCTGGAGCCCGTCGCTGTAGAGGTCGTAGCCGTTTTCCTTGGCCCAGTCGCCGAGGCGCTGGCGCATGTACTCCGCAAAGTAAGGCGCGAGGTTGTGGTCGGCGTCGACGGGCTGGAAGTCCATCTCGGTCTCCTGGTCCTGGAGCCGCTGCGCCTCGGCGGAGGTGATCGCCCCGGTCTCAGACATCGCTTCGAGCACTTCGTCGCGCCGCTCTTTATTTTGCTCGGGGCTGCTGACGGGGTTGTAGAACGTGGGACCGCGCAACATCGCCATCAGCGTGGCCGACTGGAGCGTATCGATCTCGGCGGCGGGCTTGTTGAAGTAGACCTGCGAAGCGGCCTCCACGCCAAAGGCGTTGTAGTTGAACGGCACGGTATTGAGGTACATTTCCAAGACTTTTTCCTTGGAGTACAGGTCGTTGATGCGCACCGCCGTGATCCACTCCTTGACCTTGCGCGTGATGATCCAGTCGTTGGCCACGTCGGTGAAGGCGTTGCGCGCCAGCTGCATGGTAATCGTCGAGCCGCCCTGCTTGTTGCCCTGCGCCGTCTGGAGCATGGCCCCGGCGGTGCGCTTGAAGCTCACGCCCCCGTGCTCGTAGAAGCGCTGGTCTTCGATGGCTACCAGCGCCTGCGGGAGCGTCTGGGCCATCGAGTCGAGGGGGATGGCGGTGCGGTTTTCCTGGTAGAGGCGCGAGAGTTCGTCCCCGTCAGCGGTGTAGAGGACCGTGGCGCCGGCCAGCTCGCGCTCGTCGAGGTTGGTCACGCGCGGGGCCAGGAAAACCTGCGTGGCCACGTAGAGGTAGAAGGCCAGAATCAGCACCGCCGGCGTCAGCAGCAGCACCGTCGAACCGGTGCGCTCGCGCCAGTTGTGGCGCAGGTTGGCCTTGAGCCGGTCGAAGTAGCCGTGCCCCGCAGAGCGCTCGGAAAGCCGCTGCGCCCCGGAGGAGCGCGAACCGCCCGTGGAGCGCGGGCTTTCGGGGGACGAACCGCTTCCGGGAGAACGACGGGGGTCGCCGTGAGAGTCGGCCATGAGGAGACGGAACGAAAGCGAGAAGAGACGAAGAGCGGCGCTGAACGCCCTCGGCGCCGTCTGCAAGAGAGGACTTCCCGCAGGAAGAATCCTTTGCAGGAAAAGCCTTCCGTACAGGGAAGGCAGGCAAAGCGAGACGCGCAGGCGACGTATACGCCGGACTGCCGTACGTCGGCGGCGGCGCAAAGGATCAGGCCGCCGCACGGGTTTTTGCTAAAGAAGCTGTAACGCGCGGTGCGTGTGGCGTGGAGCGTTTGGCGTTCTATCCATCGGCTCTTACGCGCCGGCCTGCTGCTCGCCTTCCGGCCGGCGTCGTCGCGTCGCTCGTCGAGACGCTCTTGCGCGCGGTCGATGGCTTGCTGGCGCGCCTCGAAGCGTTTCCCGGAAGCGCCGTCATCTTCGTCCGGAGCGGCGTGCGGGGAGCTGCGGAAGTCCAGCAGCATCTGATGCGCCACGCTGAGGTTGTCGGTGAAGTAGGACGGCGTGAAGTCGGGGTCGATGAAGGGCGTGAACGTGCGCTGGTCGAGCGGTTCGAGGCCGCCCTCGGTGCGGAAGCCCATCGACCAGTCGGGAAAGGCGCGCTCCTCGACGGTCCGGCCCATCAGTTGGACGAGGCCCTCGTGGCGGTCGTCTTCGCAGATGTGGTCGTGGTAGATCGTTTCGACGGGGTCGCGCTCCCCTTCGAGCACCTGCATGAAGCGCTGCTCCTTGTAGAGCAGCATCCCGGTGAGGCCCAGCGCGTCGTTGTTGTCGCGCGACTGGCGCAGCAGAAACTGGAGATCCTCCTCGCTCATCGGCTCGACGGCGGCGCTGACGTAGACGATTTGAAACATCGCGGAAGGCAGCGGGCAGGGGCGAAGGCCATTTCGAAGATGCTGGACCGCCGCCGGGCCGCATCGCGCGGAGCCTCCGTCGGCGGGTTACGGCGAAGCCGCGTTTTCTCCTCCGGTTCCGTCTCGCCCGTGAAGCGGCGCCGGCGCTTCATCCGAAGCGGTCTCCGGCGGCGGCGGGGAAGAGCGGCGGCGCCCGGTGTCGGCGCGCTGGAATTGGAGGACGGTTTCGTGCGCGGGGCGTTCTCCGTCGCGCCGCCCGCTGTGGCGTTGCGTTCCGAGGGGACGGGGGCGCGGGCCCGTCGCGCTCTGCTCGTCGCGGAACAACAGCGGCCGCTCGGGAAAATCGCGCGCGTCGATCGACGAGGCTTTCAAGAGCGTCACCCACTTGTGCCGGTCGTCGGCGCAAATCGTATTGTAGAGGGCGCGCACGGTTTCCTCCGGGCCTTCGAGCACGTGCAGGAACGAGCCGTTGCGGTGCACGAGCACGCCGGTAACGCCGAGGCCTTCGTTTTTGCGCCGAGCGCGGCTGACGAGCACATCCAGGGCGTCTTCGTCGAGGGGGCGCGCCGCCGTGCTGGCGTAGATGAGCTGGAACATTCGGTTGGTGGCGTTTGGGGGTTTTCTGGTTTGGATTCGCTTACCGCTGGGCGACTCCGCGGAACCGCAGGAGCGTCTGATGGACCTGGGCGGGGCGCCGGCGGAAGTGCTCGGGGGTGAACTGGCCGTTGAGGAGCGGGACGTAGCCGTCGAGCAGCGTGTCGGGGTCGGCGCGCTCGAGGTCGGCAAAGCCCATCGTCCGGCCGGCGAACTCGCGCTGATCGACGAGGCGCTCGCGCAGGGGCACGACGGCGGTGTGCCGCTCGTCGGCGCGGATGGTGTCGTAGAGGGTGCGCACGGTGTGCTGCGGCCCTTCGAGCACCTGCAGGAAGCGCTCGTCGCGGTACAGGAGCATGCCCGTGACCCCCAGGCGCTCGTTGTTGGCGCGGATGGTGCGCAGGAGCGCGTCGAGGGAGCTCGGCGTCATTGGGCGGTGGGCCGAACTGGCGTAGACGAGTTGAAACATAAAAAGCGAGGCGGAAGGCGAGCCGGGTCGCTTGCGAGGGTGAGCGGCAAGGCGCAACGCATCGCCGACGGGCCGGGCCGGGCAGCACACGTCGGAAGGTGCCCGCATCTTCACGAAACGACATGTACAAAGCCTACGCCAGCCGGCGTGCTCGCCGCGGCTTCCCCCGTGCTCCAGCGTGAGAACCGGGGAACCGGGAGGGGGATCGGCGCTTTCTGGCCGCCGCTTCACCTTTTCTTTTCTGTGAGTTCCGGAGCGAATGTCCACAAAACAACACACGTCGTGTTCGCGCTTCGGGTATGGCCCGGCCCTGCGGACCTTCTTTTTCGTCCGGGCCATGACCGACCCTCTTCTTTGTGTTACGGTGTTGTCGCGCTGTGGCGTTTTACGCTGCTGATGCCGACATTGAACGCTGGCCGATTCGCCCGTCTCGCCCCCTTCTACCTCCTCCCCTTCTACGACATGATCGGACTCGTTCACGGCTACGGTCTCGCCGGCTCCGGCTCGAACCTCTGGACGCGCTCGGTGGCCGAGGCGCTGGCCTATGGCGGAAAGGGGGTGCACCTGTTCTGCCAGGAAACCGACCCGGCGGACCTGCCCTTCGTCAGCGAGGCGCGCCTCTGGACGGCCGACGGCTCAGTCGAGATCCTCTTCTCCCGCGACACCGACTACGACGGCGCGTGCGTGCTGCACCGCCCCGAGCTGGAGCGGCTGCCGGTCTTCGTGCGTCCGCCGCGCGGGGCGTCGGACTATCTGGCCTACATGCCCGAGTTCACCGACGAGGAGACGGACGAGTACCTCGAGCGCAACACCCGGGCGCTACGCCGCGGGGTCGAGGGGGAGGAGCTGGAGGCGCTGCACATCAACCACACGGTGCTGATGTCGGAGGTGGGGCGGCGCGTCTCGGAGGCGACGGGCGTGCCCTTCGCGGTGATGCCGCACGGCAGCGCCATCGAGTACGTCGTGCGGCGCGACGAGCGCTTTCGCGACATCGCCGCCGGGGCGCTCACCGCCGCGCAGCGCGTCCTCGTGCTCTCCAACGAAATTCAGGATCGCCTGCGCGAGGTCTTCCCCGACGTGCCCGGCCTGACCGAGAAGATGCGCGACACGCGATCGGGCGTGAACACGCGCCAGTTCGAGCTGGTCGCGCGCTCGGAGCGCCCCGCAAGCATCCAGCGCATCGCGGCGGCCGTCGCCGAAGAGGAGCGCGGCAAGACGCCCGACCAGACGCGCCGGATGCACGAGCGCCTGCGCGAGATCGACGGCGACGCGGCGGACGAGCCGGCCGCCGAGCGCGTGCAGGACGCGCTCAACGAGGCCGGCAGCTACAACGAGCGCCGCCCCGACACCGGCCTCGACGCCAAGCTCGACGGCGTGGACTGGACCGAGGCGGAGATCGTCACCTTCGTGGGGCGGCTCATCAGCTACAAGGGGATTCATTCCATCGTCGCGGCGCTGCCGCTCATCCTGCGCGAGCGGCCGGACGTGCGCGTGGTGCTGGCCGGGGCGGGGCCGCTGCGCGAGGTGCTCGAAGCGCTCGTCTTTGCCCTCGCGGAGGGGCGCCGCGACCTGGCGCGCACCCTCGCCGAGCACGGCGGCACGCTCGAAGGCGAAAACGAGGGCGGCCTCGACACCGTCACCGGCCTCTTCGACGCACTGGAGGACGAGGGTAAGCTGGCGGACTACTTCATCACCGCCGAGACGCACCTCCAGGCCGACCCGGAAGGAGGCGGCACCGTGCTGTTTACCGGCTACCTCGACCACGACGCGCTGTGCCACCTCTTCCCGTGCTGCGACGTGGCGGTCTTTCCCTCTATGGTCAAGGAGGGCGCCCCGCTGGTGGTGCCGGAGGCGATGGCCTCGGGCTGCTACCCGATGGGGACGAACTTCGCGGGCATGAAAGACAGCCTCGACGCGGTCGAGGAGGGCCTACGCGAAGGCGGCTTCACCGACGAGGAGGTCGCGCCGCTGCGCCTGCGCCCGGCGCCGGAGCACACGGCGCGCGACATCGCGGCGGGCGTGCCGCGCGCGCTCGACCTGGGCGGACGGCAGCGCGAGACCCTCCGCCGCGTGGCCGACGAGCGCTTCTCGTGGCGCGGCATCGCCGAGTCGCTCACCGACGAGCTGGCGGCGCTGCGCTCCTCGTCGGTCGGGTCGGCAACACGTGCGTGAGGGATCGGCAGCGAACGAGCGAAGCCGGCAGCGATGCTTCTCGCCGATTACATCGTCGGATTACACCGCTGCCTCAGTGACTTCTTCGGGCTCGGCGTGCCTGAGCGCTTCCCGAAGGGGCCAACCGTCTGACGAAGCTCCGACGTAGCAGAAAGCGAAAACGCAACTCGTCAGGGGCACCGATGGGTTATATCGCTCACTCGCATCGTGCTCGCGGCTCACCACAAAAGCTCGACGTTGTAGTCTTCGAACGCTTCGTCCTTGCCGACTATTGGCATCGCTTCTTCTCGGGCTTGCGCTACGATCAGACGGTCGAACGGGTCGCGGTGATGGAAAGGCAACGCTCACTGTACGTCCAGATGCTCTGCCTCCACCGCGAGTTGCTCAATGGCGTTGCCTTCGACGTGCTCTCCGACGAGTCGCGTAAAAGGGAGCGGCACTTCCAGCTTGCCGATGCTGACTTTGATCGCCATTTCCCAAAGGCTCCCAACGCTCAAAAAGCGCGTGTTGCCGTCCTCCGATCAGGCGTTTTGCTTCGTCGCTGAGCTTATCATTTCCCTCAATGAACCAGAGAAAAGCGTGCGTGTCGAGTAGTAACTTCACGGCGAAGCAGGCTGATAATCGTCGAAGTCGTCGAGCGGTTCGTCGAAGTCGTCGCTCATCCAGACTTGGCCTTTTGCACTACCGAAACGCGGCCTCGGTTTGTTTTCGGGCGTGGGAACGAGTTTGAAAGCGGCCCCGTCGCCGCGAGTGATGACGACTTCTTCTCCCTGCGAAGCTTTTTCCACAAGCTCCTCGAGTCGTGTTTTCGCTTGGCTTACGTCGATCTGCGGCATGGCGGGGCGTGCGGTCTCCGACAACTGCTACGGGCGAGGAATGCAACGCGGCGAGCGCGGACTTGCTCCAAAACGCTATAATACCGTTTTGAGGAAATGAAGTAGATGATTCGGTAGTCGCGGTAGATCAGTTCTCGAATGGCTTCGTCCTTGATCTCCGGCACCATGCGACCCATGCGTGGGAAGCGTTCGAGCTGGTCGGCTTTGTAGAACACTTGCTCCACAAAGAACGCCGCGTAGTCCGGCGCGACGCGCTCGTAGTACGCCTCGATTTCTTCGAGGTCTTTCAGCGCTTGTGGTCTCCACTCCAGAACAGCAGCCATGCCTTACCGCCAGCTTCGCTCTTCACGGGGCTTCTCGAACTGTTTGCGCGCCTCTTCCGGCGCGAGGCCCTGTCCTTCTTCGCGCAGGCCGGTTTTCACTTTGTGCAGTAAGATCAGCCGGTCCACGACGTCTTCGAGTTCGACGTCGCCTTCGGGCAACTTGCCGACGGCTTCGACCACATCAGATTTTGAGAGCGTTGCTGGCATAACAGGGATGCGTTTGTTGCCAAACAGTTGGGTGATCTGCTACGCTGACAGCCGCATCGGGTTCGCTACTTTTCCTCTCGGCTACGACGCACGCGCTATCACCCGTTTCATGCCGAACCGTTCAGCACGCCTCCTCACGACTGCCGATACCACGCTGCGTCGTCGTTCGAAGCGGAGGGTTCGGACGGCGCGGGGTCGCGCTCCGACGGGGCAGCCGACGTCTCGACACGCGGCGCAGGCGTCGGCGGGGCGGGGGCCGCGTCTTCGGGCGAGGGCAGCGACGCCGTCAGGCGAAGCAGGTAGCGCAGGTAGCGCGTGAACGGCAGCGCCGGCAGCGCCTCGGCGCGGGCCTCAGCGTCGGCGCGCTCGGCGGTCTGTGCCTCGATTTTGCGACGCGTGCGGGCGGTTTCGTCGTCGATCTGCTCCAAGCGGCGCTCGGCGCGGCGCTCCAGGCGGCGTTCCTGCGCGGGCGAGAGGGCGTCGGGCAGCGCGCCGGCGTAGCGCTCGGCGAGGGCGGCACGCCACGCTTCGAGGCGCGCGGTGGTCGTCTCGCCCAGCTTCGTCACGTCGGCCAGTGCCTCGGGCGTCGCCTCGTAGGCCGTGCGGATGCCCGCCGCCTTCAGTCGCACGACGGTCTTGTGCGAGAGGCCCTTCCCGCCGCGCCCAGCGCCGGGGCAAACCAACGCGCCACGCCCTCACGCGCGGCCGCTCGTCGCTCGCGCCGCGCCGGCGAGGAGCGCTCCGCCTCGACCGGCGCGGTTCCGCTCCGCACCTCAGCCAAACGGGGCGCGTCTTCGGGCGCGCGGTGGCAGGCGGCCCGCAGCGCGCCGACTTCGCGGGACGGAAGGGCGTCCAGCGCCTCCAGCTCCGCGAAGAGGGGCGACGCGCTGGGGTCGTAGAAGTCGGCGGCGCGGAAGAGGAGGTTTTCGCCCGTGTCGTACCGTTCCCAGAGGCCGGGGCGCACGGCCAGCGCGCGCAGGGCGACGTAGACGGCCAGGCCGGCGAAACGGTCGAGGCGCGGGCCGAAGTCGTCCTCGGTGCGGTCGGGGTGCTGGTAGTTGCGGTGGCCCACCTCGGCGCTCGGTTTGCCGGCGAGGGCGGGGACGAACGTGGTGTCGTAGTCCACCAGCGTCAGTGCTGGGCCGCCCCCTTCCGGCATATCGCGAACCAGCACGTTGCCGTGCTGGAGGTCGCCGTGGGCGACGTTCGCGTCTTCGAGGTCGGCGAGCATCGCGGCCCACGCGTCGGCGAGCGCCGCAAGCGTCTCGGGGTCGTCAAGGTGCTCTTCGACGAAGCGGTTGAGCGCCGCGCCCTCGGCCCAGTCCATCTTGAGCAGCGGGAACGCCTCGCCGCCGGCGCGCACGCCCTCCGGCTGGTAGTCGAAGCCAACGGTGTAGGGCAGATCCGCCTCGGCGAGGTGCTTCGCCACGGCGCGGTAACGCTTCTGCTGCTCGGGCGCGTCGGACAGGAAGCACTTGGCCGCGTAGCGCGCGCCCTCGGGGGTGGTCATCGGGAAAACGGCGGCGAACGCGCCGGTCACCGGGCGCGGCAAGCCCAGCGGCCCGGTGCGCGGCTCCGCGCGCTGGAGCGCCTCGTCGGCGAAGGCGGCCCCGGGATGCTGGAGCGCCTCCTGGTACTGGCTCGGCGTGGGGAAAGACGTGATGCGTATTGCGTGGGGCGTATTGCGTGGGGCGTATTGCGTGATGCGTGAGGACAGCGGGCCGAAGCGTTTGCGCTGCAATGTGACCGACGCTACCATTGTGACCGGCGCTACCATTCCAAAGACGATGACGCCCGAATGGTTTTCTCGACGCCCGCAAACAAGCAGCCTTCACGCGTCACGTATCACGCGTCACGTATCACGCGTCACGCAAAGCACCGTCGTGTCGTCGTTGTCGAGCGCGCCCTCGTCGCGTGCGGCGCGGACCGCCTCGGCAAAGGCCGCCTCGTCGTCCCACGTCAGCGCACGGGCCGGGTCGGTGCGCGCCCCTGGAGCACTCGTTTCACAGCGAAGGAGCCACGCGGCGGCAGCGTCGGTGGCGAGGGCGAAGGCGTCGCCGGGCTGGTAGCGGCCCTCGGTGCGGCGGAGCGTCGGCGTCTCGGCGTCGGCGCGGCTGGGGAGGAGCGCCGGGCGGGAGCCGAAGTCTTCAGGGTCCTCGCGCGGCCAGGCGCGCACCGTCTCGCCGTCGCGGAGGTGAAACAGGTTCGCGTCGCCGACGGAAACGGCGCGCCACGCGCCGCCCGTTGGCCCGCTGGAGGGGAGGTCGGGGGGACCGGTTTCGGGAAATAACTCCAGCCCGAGCAGCGCGGCGAAGGCGCCGGCGGCGGCCTTCTCGGCCCCGTACCACGGCAGCGCCTCGGCCTGCGCCGCGACGGACGCGCGCCACTTCTCTTGAAGTGCCGGCCATTCGTCGTGGGAGCGCACCGCTGCCGGCCCGTGCTCGGCGAAGCCGTCGGCCAGAAGCCGCGCCCACCGCCGCGCGAAGGCCGCCTCGGTCGCCCCGTCCGCCACCGCCGCACGAAACGGCGCGCCCGCCGCCCGCTCTTCCGACACCGCGAACGCATCTTCGTATTCCTCCGCGCTGCTCCCGCCTTTCGGCATCCAGAACACCCGCGCCCGAAAAATCCCCGCCTCACCGAACGCTCGCCCACTCATACCCATACCTCACCGCAAGTTGCTGGGGCGCGTGCCGATGTCGAGCACCCGCACCAGCGCGCCCGGGTCGGCGTTGAAGACGAACCCGCGCGTGTCGAGGTCCACGCGGTAGCCTTCCTGCTCGGCGGCGGAGCGCATCGAAAAGGGCAGGCGGCTGGACATCTGAAATAGCTGTTCGGCGTACTCCACGCCCGGCGGCAGCTCGCCCTCGTCGGACGGCAGCTCGACGGCCGGGTCTTCCGACTCGGAGAGGTGCACATTGAAGAGCAGCGTCTCACCGTCGTCGGTGGCGAAGTCGCGGAGCTGGCGCGCGTAGCGAAGCGGCTCCCCGTCGGTGGCCTCCCCGTCGGTCACGTTGACGACGACCGGGGGAAAGCTCGTGGGGTGCGCGTCGATCCAGCGGCGCACGCGGCGGGCGGCCTGGTCGAGCGCCTGGCACATGGGCGTGCCGTTTTTGGCGTGCGGGTCGAACCACACGGGAAACCGGACCGGGCCGCGCTCCTCGCCGTCTCCGTCGCCGCTGTTTTTCGGCGGGCGCTCCTCCACACGCTTCGGGCGGTCCGCCAGCGCGCCGATGGGGACGAGCCCGCCGGGCGCGCCGTGGCCCTCGGCCGGCTCAATGAGCGGCTGCACGCGCTCCCCATAGCCGATGATGCCGATGTGGAAGTAGTCGCGCACGCCCTCCTCTTTGGCGCAGCGTAAGACCAGGTCGCGCAGGAGGCGGTTGACCGTATCGGCCAGAACGCGCGACTTGGCGGGAGCGGCGTCGCCTTTCTTTTCGGCGCCGCCGAAGGGGTCCTGCATGGAGGCGGACTGGTCGAGCAGACACACGAACGCCGCCGGCGAGGCGCGGCTGATTTCGGCGGAGTACGGCGCGGGGCGTGATGCGTGTTTCGTATTGCGTGTTTCGTAAGGTGGCCTGTCGGCAGACGCTGGAAAAGACTCGAACGCCAATGCTTTCCAGATGGCTCCCGCCAGTTGCGTCCCGTTCGGGACGGGGCATTCGTAGGCCGTTTGGCCATGCGGCTGTTGGAGGAAAACGACCCACGAACCCACGCATCACGCTGCCACCTCCATCTCCTCATCCGAGGCGGCCGCCTCGTCCTCCTCGTCCCAGTTTTCGATGGCCTCCAGCACCGCCTCGACGATCTCGTCTTCGGGGACGGTGCCGACGACCTCGCCGTGCTTGAAGAGGTGCCCGCGCCCGCGTCCCAGCGAGACGCCCAGGTCCGCGCCGCTGGCCTCGCCGGGGCCGTTGACCGCGCAGCCCATCAGCGCCACGTCGAGGTCTTTTTCGAAGCCGCGCGCCTGGATGGCGGTTTCCACGTCCTTCACGATGGAAAAGAGATCCCCCACCAGGCGCCCGCACGTCGGGCAGGCGATCACGTTGACGCCGGGCCGCCCGATGCCCAGGCTTTTGAGAATCTGGTGTCCCACGCGCACCTCTTCGGTCGATTCGGCCGCCAGCGACACGCGGATCGTGTCGCCGATGCCCTCGGCCAGGAGCGACCCGATGCCGATGGAGCTTTTGACCGTGCCGCTCTGCAGGGACCCGCTCTCGGTGACGCCCAGGTGCAACGGGAAGTCCGTCCGCTCGGCCACGAGGCGGTACGACTCGATCATCTTGCCGGGGTCGCTGTGCTTGACGCTGATGACGAGGTCCTCGAAGCCGTTCTTCTCGCACACCTCCACGTGGCGCATGGCGCTCTCGAAGAGGGCTTCGGGCTTCGGGAAGCCGTGCTTGTCGAGGAGGTCCTGTTCGAGCGACCCGCTGTTGACGCCGATGCGGATGGGCACGCCCGCCTCTTTGGCGGCTAGCAGCACCTCGCGCTCCCACGCTTCCTTGCCGATGTTGCCGGGATTGATGCGCACCTTGTCCATGCCCGCCTCGATGGCCTGGAGGGCGTACTGGTGGTTGAAGTGAATGTCGGCCACGACGGGCACGGGCGCACCGTCGGCGATGTCGGGTAGCGCGTCGGCGTCTTCGGGGCGCGGGACGGCCACGCGCACGAGGTCGGCCCCGGCGTCGGCCAGCTCGGTAATCTCGCCGAGGCAGTTCTCGACCTCATGGGTTTTGCCGGTGATCATCGACTGCACGGAGACGGGCGCGCCGCCGCCGATCTGAAGGTCGCCGACCTGCACGGCGCGCGATGTGCGACGTTCGTTTTCCATTGGGGTCTGACGTGGTCGTTGGAGAGCGTGCGCGTTGCTATACCGACGCGCGCGGCGAAGGCTCCACGGCGGATGCGGGAGTGCAGGGGGGCGGAAGTTTTTTACGCGGCGTCGGTGGTGAAGACGGATGTTGCGAGCAGACCGCCTCGAGTCTGCTGTATTCGTTCTCACCCCGAAACGGCGTTTCCTACCCCCACACTCCCGCACTCCCGAACCCCCGCACTCAATCGCGCCACCGCAGCGACGCGAGCAGCGGGCGGTGGTCCGAGAGGTCGGCGTCGGGGACGCGGGCGTCGGTGATTTTCCACTCCTCGCTGGCGAGGATGAAGTCGATGCGGGCGAACGGCAGCCGCGCGTGGTAGGTGCTGCCCCAGCCGTCGCCGGCCACGTAGAAGGCGTCTTGCATGCCCTGCGAGAGCTGGCGGTAGGCCCAGGAGTGCGGCGTGGAGTTGAAGTCGCCGGCGACGAGGACAGGGCGCGTCTCCTGCTCGAGCATCTCGCGGATGCGTTCCACTTCGCGAGCGCGGGCGTGGTAGGCGTCGCGGTACTGGCGCAGGTAGGGCTTCCAGAAGGAGAGGTCCAGCAGGTGCGGATCCTCCGCGCGCCACGGCTTGTCGGAGCCGAAGGAGCGCAGGTGCACGTTGTACAGCACCGCGCGGCGTCCCCTCCACCGAAAGCCGGTGCGTACCACGTAGGTGACGTCTTCTTTGGTTTCATCCTCGACGCGCAGGGTTTTTTGCGAGAGGCCGTAGAGCGGCACCTGCGCGAACACGGGTTGGGGCGTGTGCTTCTGCGACAATGCGCGGGCGGCGTGGTAATCGAGCGGCGGCTTGGTAAGGGGGAGCACGTAGGAGCGGGTATCGTCGGCGAGGGCCCCGTTCTCCGGGACGAAGGCGGTAAAGGCTTCCTGAAGCGCCAGCAGGTCCGGCTCGGTGCGCCGGAGGAGCGCGCTGAGGCGCTGGGTTTTGACGTTCCCCGAGGAGCCGCCCCAGCGGGGTACGTTGAAAGTCATCACATGCAAGTCGCTCGGC
>PXTR01000115.1 GCA_003023245.1 Bacteroidetes bacterium QS_8_68_15
ATCACGACTTTCGACGAAACCATGCACTCGCAAACGTACAGCGAAGGGAGCGTCACAGACCCGGCGACCGGCATCGAAGTCGCGCTCGAAGAAGTATTCTTGGGCACGAAAGGCTAACGAACTGTTCTCGCTGCACAATCGGAAATCGCCCCTCGGAAATCGCCCTTCAAAAATCGCCGTGTCCAACCAGCTCGCCGCCGAGAGCAGCCCGTATCTCTTGCAGCACAAGGACAACCCCGTCGCGTGGCAGCCCTGGGGGGAGGACGCCTTCGAGAAAGCGCGCCGCGAGGACAAGCCGCTGTTCGTCTCCATCGGATACTCCACGTGCCACTGGTGCCACGTCATGGAGCGCGAGAGCTTCGAGGACGAAGAGGTCGCCGATGCACTCAACGACGCCTTCGTTCCCGTCAAGGTCGACCGCGAGGAGCGCCCCGACGTCGACAGCCTCTACATGAGCGCCTGCCAGCTGATGCGCAAGCAGGGCGGCTGGCCGCTCAACGTGCTCCTCACGCCGGAGGGCAAGCCCTTTCACGCCGAAACCTACCTGCCCAAGACGAGCCGCCTGGGGCGCATGGGGCTGCTCCAGCTCGTCGAGCGCGTCCGCACGCTCTGGCAGGACGAGCGCGACAAAGTGACCGAGAACGCCGACGGGCTGGCCGACGCGCTTCGCCGGATGAGCGCGCCGCAGCAGGGCGGCGAAGCGGCGGTGCTCGGCGAGGACATGCTCCGCGCGGCCTACGACGCGCTGGCCGAGCGCTTCGACGCGGCCCACGGCGGCTTCGGGAGCGCGCCGAAGTTTCCCACGCCGCACCACCTGCTCTTCCTCCTGCGCTACGGGCACATGACAGGCGAGGAGCGCGCGACGGAGATGGTCAAAAAGACGCTCGACGCGATGCGCGGCGGCGGCGTCTTCGACCAGCTCGGCTACGGCTTCCACCGCTACTCGACCGACGAGCACTGGCGCCTGCCGCACTTCGAGAAAATGGGCTACGACCAGGCGCTCCTGGCCAGGGCCTACACCGAAGGTTACCAGGCCACCGGCGAGGAGCGCTTCCGGCGCACCGCCGAGGAGATTTTCGACTACGTCTTCCGCGATCTCACGTCCGAGGATGGCGCCTTCTTCAGCGCAGAGGACGCCGACTCGGAAGGAGAAGAAGGTACCTTCTACGTCTGGAGCACCGAGGAGGTGCGCGAGGTGCTGAGCGAAGACGCCGCCGCGCTCGTAATTGAGACGTTCGGGCTGGAGGAGGAGGGCAATTTCCGCGAGGAGTCCACCGGCGAGCGTACGGGGGTGAACGTGCTGCATCCGGGCCGCCCGCTCGACGAAGCCGCCGCCGCGTCCGACCTCGACGACGGCGCGTTTTTCGAACGCATCGAAGCCGCGCGCGAGAAGTTGTTCGCCCGGCGCGAGGAGCGCCCGCGCCCGCACCGCGACGACAAGGTACTCACCGACTGGAACGGGCTGATGATCGCCGCGCTCGCGAACGCCGCCCGCGTTTTCGACGACGAGGGCGAGCGCTACGCCGAAGCCGCCGCCCGCGCCGCCGACTTTCTGCTCGACACGCTCCGCACGGACGACGGGCGTCTCCTGCATCGGTATCGGAAGGGCGAGGCCGGCATCCGCGCGCACCTCGATGATTACGCCTTTCTGAGTTGGGGCCTCACCGAGCTGTACGAGGCGACCTTCGAGCCGAAGTGGCTCCGCGCGGCCGCCGAGTTGGCCGACGAGATGCACGAGCGCTTTGCCGACGACGAGGGCGGGGGCTACTTCCTGTCCGCCCCCGACGGCGGGGAGGAACTCGTGGCGCGCCAGAAGCCGCTCCAGGACACCGCCATGCCGTCCGGCAACGCGGGGGCGCTCTGGGCACACCTGCGCCTCGCGCGCCTGACGGGGCGCACCGACTTCGCCGAGCGCGCCGACCGGCTCATGAAGGGCGCCGCCGCGCAGGTGCGACGCCGGCCGAGCGGCTTCACGGCCCTCTTGTGCGGCGTGGCGTTGGCGACCGGTCCTGCGCGCGAGATCGTCGTCAGCGGCGACCCGGCCGATAAGGACACGCAGGCGCTCCTCCGCGTCCTCCGCCGGCGCTACCAGCCGAATGCGGTGACGCTGCTGCGCCCGCCGGATTCCGCCGACGGTCAGACGCCGGAGATCGCGGACGTGGCGCCCTTCACCGAAGCGCAGCGCCCGGTCGATGGACACGCGGCGGCCTACGTCTGCGAAAACCACGCGTGCCGCCGGCCCGTTACCACGCCCGACGAACTCGATGCGGCCCTCGACGGATAGCGCGCATGTACTGCGCCGACCGATGAGTCAAAAACGCGACGGACGGACGGCGGAGAGGCAGCGCCCAAACATCGGGCGCATCGTGCGGGACGGACATGTGTTTGACCCGAAAAACGAGACGGGCGACGGTAAATCCATGCTCCCGCACGACCCGACCATTTCCGTTTCACGCTTATTCGAGCGGCTGGACGAGGGCGGCGTCGACTACGTGCTGGTCGGCGGCGTGGCGATGCTTCAATACGTGGACGGGCGCAACACGCAGGATCTCGACCTGATCGTGGCGCCGGACGAACTCGCTGCGGTGCCGGGCGTGGAGGAAGCGGAGCGCGGCGACCCGAACCTCGCGCGAGCAACGTTCGAGGGATTGCAGATCGACGTGCTCCGCGCCGAGCATCCCCTCTTCGACGCGGTGCGCCGCGAGCACGCGACCGAGCGCCGGTTCGCCGAGCGCCGCGTGCGCTGCGCGACCGTCGCGGGGCTGCTGCTCTTGAAGATCTTCGCGCTTCCGTCGCTCTACCGGCAGGGCCGTCTCACGCGGGCCGGCATTTACGAAAGCGACCTCGCGGCCCTGATTTACGAATACGATCCCGACATCGAACCAATCTTGAACGCGTTGCGCCCGCATCTACTGGACACGGATCTTGGCGAGTTGCGCACTATCGTGCGCGAGATACGCCGGCGGCCCGAGCGTTTTGGTGAACGCCGTTCATCCGGGGACGGCGACTGAGGAGGGCGGCGAATGGCACCTACAGAGCGGTCTCGTTTTCGGTCAGGGCACGACACGTCGTGCCCCTACGTTTGCTGACGGGCGGTGCTGGCAGAACGAAAGGGAGCGCGCGAAAAACATATCACACCAACGCCTCCATACCGAACCCATGCGCGACGTCTTCATCGCCTCCGCCGTCCGAACGCCCATCGGCACGTTCGGCGGCGCCTTTCAGAAACACACGCCCGTCGATCTCGCCGCTCCCGCCATGCGCGCCGCCTTGGGCCGCGCCGATGTGGACGGCGAGGCGCTCGACCTGTTCATCTTCGGCAACGTCTTGCGCGGCGGGCACGGCCAGCTCGTGCCGCGGCAGGCCGCAATTCAGGCCGGCATCCCGGAATCCATCGACGGCTACGCGGTCGACATGGTCTGCTCCAGCGGCATGATGAGCCTCATCAACGCCGCCACGACGATCAAGGCGGGGGAGGCGGAGCTCGTCCTGGCCGGCGGCACCGAGTCGATGTCCACCGCCGGCTTTGCGCTCTCCTCGAAGGCGCGCTGGGGGATGAAAATGGTCCTGGGC
>PXTR01000116.1:0-1304 GCA_003023245.1 Bacteroidetes bacterium QS_8_68_15
CAGGGGTGGTCGCGCCCACTCATCATGCGCCGGACGCGGAACGTCGCCGCTTCGGTCTCGACGCTGTCGAGTACCACTTCGCCCTCGGCGTTGCGCTGCGTGGGGGGCGCCTCGGCTTCGCCATCGAGGGCGCAGCCGGCGAGGAGGCCGGCGCCGAACGCGGCGAACAGGAGCGTTGAAGGAATCAGGCGCATCGTAAAGAGCGGGGCTGTCGGAGGGAAGTGGTGAGGCTACGTGTGGCAGCGCGCACCTGCTTCGTGACATCTTCCGGGATCAAGCAGACGACACGGCACGGTTACAAGAATGGTCGAGGGAGCGAAGACGATCCCGAAGCCCAGCAAGACGGCCATCGGGGTGAGCTGCGTGGCCCGGCGGGAGGTCGCCAGGATGGTTGGCGTCGGTGCCGCCGAAGATCGTCCTTGTCGGTGCAATACGTGTACAAAAGCGACGCCCGCCCGCTTTCAAACGAGCCGTCGCGCGCGCAGGCACTTCTTGAGCCACCGGCGCTTGCGCATCAGCTCGCCGACGCTGAGGTCGCCCTGGGCTTTTCCGAGGCGCTTTTTGGCCGCGCCGTGCACGCGGCGGACGGACGTGCCTTGCCCGTCGGCCTGGAGCGTGTAGGCCAGCTCGTTGGCCAGGTCGGCGCACTCCTGGCGAAGGTTTTTCTCGCGGGCGTTCACGTCGGTGACGTGCTGCCGCTCGCCGCGGCGCTCTCCGCCCGCGTTGCCGCGACCATTGTGGCGGCGGTCCTGGAAGCGCTCGTGCCCGTGACGCTCCGGGGAGCGGCCGGCCACCCCCTTCAGCTGCCACGGCGCACGCTCACTCTGATCGGGCGGCTGCTGATCGGGATTCAGATTCGGCGGCTCGTCGGTCTTTTTCTTCAGCCCCGCCTGCTCCTCGCTGACGATCCAGTTGAGGGTGTGGACGACCTCGGTGTCATCGCTGGCGTAGAGGTCGCAGCGGTTGGCCTCCGGCGGCCAGGCGCTGACGTAGCGCATCCCGCGGAAGATCTGCTGCATCGTCTTGGAACGGGCGCGCACCAGGTCCGCCTTGACGATCATGCTCAAGGGCTTGATGTCGGTCCCCTCGCCGATCATGTCGACCTGCACCATCACGTCGATCTCGCCGCGGCGAAAGGCGCCGAGGCGCTCCTCGCGCTCCTGGCGCGGCACGTCCTGCCCGATGCGTGTGGCGATGAAGTCGAGGAAGTGCTCCTGGATGTAGTCCAGCATGGCCGCCGCGTGGCGGTTGGTCATCGCGATGACGACCATCTGGTGATTGCGAAAGTCGTAGGTGCCGTTTTT
>PXTR01000116.1:1328-4881 GCA_003023245.1 Bacteroidetes bacterium QS_8_68_15
TTGCGGGCGAAGTAGGCGTCGAGGTCGTCTTCTTCATCCGCAATTTCGCGCATCTCGGAGAGGGAGAGGTTGACCTCCTCGCCGGTATCCTCACGGATCATCTGGAGGTCGTAGTCGACGACGTGGGCGTCCACGCGCTTCAGGATGCCGCCCTCGGCGTGGGCGTCGCGCATGGTGACCTCGTGGAGCGCGTCGTAGTACGGCACGCCGTTTTCGTCCTCGGTGTGAGGCACGCCGAAGAGGGTTTTCCCGTCCGAGCGCAACGGCGTCCCGCTCAGGCCGATCGAGCGGGCGTAGGGGAGGTCCGAAATCTCCTGCGCCCAGGTGCCGTCGACGGCCAGGTGGTGCACCTCGTCGAAGACGAAGAGGCTATCGGCCTGCTGGCAGAATTCGCGCAGGGCGCGCCGCCCGCCCGCGCCGCTGGCGTACTGGTAGGTGGTGATGACGATCTCGGTGGCGAGGTTCTTCAGGAAGACCTCGTCGGAGTCGGCCACGCAGAACGACGGCGGGCGGGCGCCGAGGGAGGCGAACGTCTGGGCCAGCTCCTCGGGGTCGGCGTACTGGTCGCGCAGGTTGCCGCGCGGGACGAAGACGACGAGCTTCTCGGCCGCGCCCATCGCGCGGGCCACGACGAAGGCGGAGAGCGCGGCGATGGTTTTGCCGTAGCCGGGGACGAAGACGCCGAGGTGATTCGTTTCGCCTTTTTTCCAGGCGGCGGCGAGCTTTTCCAGGAAAGCGCGCTGGCCATCGCGAAAGCTAAAGCCGTCCTGAGGCTGGATGCCGGGCAGCTCGGAGGAAGCGGAGCGAGCGGAGGAGCCGGGCACTTGCAGTTGCGTGCGGGGGTGTGGGCGTGCGGGTGTGCTGGCGACACTTCACAAAGAAGCGAGCGCGGCGCGGGGTGTCAAATGATCTTTGCTGAAGAGCCGACGCCTACGTGTCGGCGGCGAAGTCGCCGGGACGGACGGCAATTTCAGGAAACGCCTCCAGCACCGGCTCGTCGTAGGTGAGGAGCCGCGCGTCCCGTTCCGCGGCGAGCTGGACGTACTCGCAGTCGTAGGGTGAGCAGCCGGAGCGGTCGGCAAGGCGGAGCACGGCTTCGGCATCGACCTCGAACGTGCGATTCCCAATGAACGCTTCGGCAGCGCTGACGCGTTCGATAGCCCCTTCCAGTGTCAAGTCGGTGCCCGGAATGGATTCGTCGTCGGAGCGCACGTATTGCATGAGCGTATTGCAGAGCTCGCTTCGCCAAAGCGGCGGTGCGGCCCATTCGTCGTCACGGTCGTAGGCGGCGCGAGCATCCGGCGAGAAGGTCGGGTTGTCGAGGAGAAGAAAAACGACCCCATTGACATCTGTGACAATCATGCCAGTCCCTTTCGCGTTTTTCGCTTTATCTCGGCGGGGCTATCGTGGATGACCGGGCCGTTCTCTCGAAGCCGGTCGATTCGTTCAATAACCGATTCTCGCTCGGCGGTTTGTTGCTCATCTTCGCCTGATTGCTCGACGGCTTCTTGCAGCAGTACGACCACTTCGCGGTCGAGGCTGCGTCGGTGCGCCTCGGCGCGGCGTTGGAGGCGGTCGTGCAAGGCCGCAGGTACGTCGCGGACGGTGAGGGTGGTCGCCATCGGTTTGGGGGAGGTTGAGGGCGTGCGCTTGGAAGTCGGTCGTACCCTCGTTGCGCGCGCCGCGTTCCCCCGGCAGCAACCGGGCATTTTCGGCGAAAATACGCCGGTTCGGGGCGGTGTTTTTGTCTTGCGCGTTTGGGCGCGATGCATCGCGCCCCTACGTTTCTTGAACGGACGGTTTCGCCACTCCCGCCCTCCCATACTCCCGTATCCCCATACTCAAACTCACCACCCGCTACGACCGCGACATTCTGGCGCTGGCCGTGCCGGCGCTGGGAACGCTGGCGGTGGGTCCGCTCGTCTCGCTGGTGGACACCGCGTTCGTGGGCCGGCTGGGGCGCGTGCCGCTCGCTGCGCTGGGCGTCAACGCGTCGGTCTTTTCGCTGGCGTTTATCGTGTTCAACTTCCTCGCCTACGCCACGACGCCGCGCGTGGCCGGCGCCTACGGGCGCGGCGACCGCGAGGAGGCGGGGCGCACGGTCGTCCAGGCGCTTACGCTGGCGGCGGGGCTGGGCCTCCTGGCGACGACGGTGCTCGAAGCAGCCGCCCCCCTGATTCTGCGCGCGATGGGCGCGACCGGCGACCTGCTGACGCCGGCGCTGCGCTACCTGCGCATCCGCGCGCTGGCCGGCCCGGCGGTGCTTCTGGTCTTGGCCGGGCACGGCGCCTTCCGCGGCTACCAGGACACGCGCACGCCGCTCTACGTCTCCCTCGCGCTCAACGCCGTCAACGCCGCGCTCGACCCGCTCCTGATCTTCGGATTCGGCTGGGGCCTGACCGGCGCGGCGACGGCGACGGCGGTCGCGCAGTGGACCGGCGCGCTCGGCTTTCTGGGACTGCTCCTGGTGCGGCGGCGCGAAGCGCTGGGGATCGTGCTGGAATGGCCGCGCCTGCGGGCGCTTCTGCCGTTTATGCGGGTGGGCTGGACGCTCGCCTCGCGCACCCTCGCGCTGACGGGTACGATGGCGCTGGCGACGGCCGTGGCGGCCCGCGTGGGCACCGCGGAGGTCGCCGCCCACCAGGTCGCCGCGCAGTGCTGGTCGTTCTTGGCGCTGGTGGTCGACGCGCTGGCGGTCGCCGCGCAGGCGCTCGTGGCGCGCTACCTCGGCGCAGACGAGCCGCGCAAGGCGCGTGCGGTGAGCCGCCGGCTGCTGGTGATGGGCTTGGCCGTGGGCGCCGTGCTGGGCGGTGCCGTCTGGCTGCTGCGTCCCGCGCTGCCAGCGCTGTTTACCGACGACGCAGCGACGACGCGCCTGCTACTCGCGGTCGCGCCCTTCGTGGCGCTGATGCAGCCGCTCAACGCGCTCGTCTTCGTGGGCGACGGGATCTTCATGGGACTGGAGGACTTCTCGTATCTGGCCAAAGCGATGGTCGCGTCGGCGGCGGGCGCGGCAGCGGTGCTCGTGCTCGTCGTCCCGATGGGCTGGGGCCTCGCGGGCGTCTGGTGGGGCCTCGTGGCACTCATGGCGCTGCGCCTCCTCACGCTGGGGGCGCGCTACGTGCAGCCCGGCCTCTTCGCCGCGGCGGAGGTGGAACCGGACGACCCCGCCGGCGGGTAATACGTGTTGCGTATTGCGTGTTGCGTATTGCGTGTTGCGTATTGCGTGTTGCCCTTCGGCGAAGCTGAAAAAAGTATTTGGGCGTCAATGTTTTCTGAAGAGGGCTGCTGGTAGCAGGCAGAAAGCAAACCGCCTGCGGGCTGGCTTCATCACGCATCACGTTTCACGCGCCCTGACCGAAGGGAAGAAGTGCCTTCAGGTTGCATCACGCGCTCCATCCCGCTCATCCGCTTTCCTGAACAGCAGCGTCGCCCGCCATTCCCCCAAGCGCCTCCGACAGAAGCTTTTTCGTCACCGGTACCGACACGGGCGTCGGCAAGACCGTCGTGGCCGCGGGGCTGGCGCGTCTCCTCGCCGAGCGCGGCGAGGGAG
>PXTR01000117.1 GCA_003023245.1 Bacteroidetes bacterium QS_8_68_15
TCGCGCTGAATCTGCTTGACGGCGGCCCCGAGGGCTTTGTCTTTGGCTTCTCCGTTGTCGCTGGCCATGAGCGTGCTGCTGGGTGGAATGGGGAAAAGGCTTCGAAAAGGCGCGGCGCGGCTTCTCTTCGCCGGAAACCGGGCCCGCCGTTCGCTTACGAATGTACCGGGCGGCAGTGACGCCGGTGTGTCACGCTGCCGGCGACGCGCGCAAATCGGCTGTGAAGCCGCCCGCGCTCGTCCCTTTTGACACGACGCGGGCCGCCGGCGTAACCCGCCCCGGCGGGGCTTCGGCAAATCTTCGCATTGCGCAGCCTTCACCGGTCGGTATAGCGGTACTCAATCGAGTTGAGGGAACACACTCACGATGGCCATCAATCCGAACGAGTACCGCTATATTTCATGTCGTCTCACGCGCGAACGCGCCGGCCGCGTCGTCAATGCCCAGCACCTCGCGGCGGAGCGTCTCCAAAAGCGCCGTCGAGAACAGTTCCTTGTTGAGCCGACGGTCCTGCGTGAAGCGCAGTTGCACTGCGCGCGTGCCTTCTTCGGTGGCGCAGCCGACGCAGACGGTGCCGACGGGCGTCTGCTCCGTACCGCCGGTGGGGCCGGCCACGCCCGTCGTCGAGAGCCCGATGTCGGCGCTGAAGCGCTCGCGCGCCCCCTCCGCCATTTCCTGCGCGACGGCCTTGCTGACGGCCCCGTGCGTCGCGACGGCCTGCGGACCGACGCCCAGCAGCTCGGTCTTGGCGCGGTTGGCGTAGGCGACGAGGCTGCCCAGAAAGTACTCGGAGGCCCCACTGACCGCCGTCAGCCGATCCGCCGCGAGGCCGCCCGTGGCACTCTCGGCGAGGGCGACCGTGCGACCGCGCTTGCGAAGCAGTTCGCCGACGACGACTTCGAGTTCGTCGTCGCCGGTGCCGTAGATGTACTCGCCCACGCACTCGCGCAGTCGCTCCTCCAGCGCGTCGAGCTTGTTCTGCACGTCGGCTTCACCGTTTTTCTCGACATGGGCGCGGGCCGTGAGACGCAGGCGCACGCCGCTGGTGGAAGGCAGGTACGCCAGCGACACCCCCTCGGGCAGATCCGTCGCCGTGTCGCCGACTTTTTCCTGAAGGCTCGACTCCACGATGCCGGTGGTGCGCAGCGTGCGGTGCGCCACGCGTCTCGCCTCGCCCCCCATCCGCTCCCGCAGACGCGGCTCCCCCGACGCCTCCATGATACGTTTCATCTCCTGCGGAACGCCTGGCAGCACGACGATCGCGCGCCCGCGCTCTTCCTCTTCGTGAAACAGCCCCGGCGCCGTGCCGACGGGGTTGTCCAGTAGCTCGAACCCCTCAGGCACGAGCGCGAGGGTGCGCACCGCCTCGGGGACGGCGCGGTCGGTCTGCGCGTAGTACTGCTCGATGCGGTCGGCGAGGGCGTCGTGCTCGCAGAGGGCGGTTCCGAAAAAATCGGCCACGACGGTTTTGGTCACGTCGTCGTGGGTGGGGCCGAGTCCGCCGGTGGTGACGACCACGTCGGCCTCGGAGAAGGCGCGCTCCAGGCCGCGCGCGATGGCGGCGGGCGTGTCGCGCACGGTCTGCGCCCCGACCACCTCGGCCCCGACCCGCGCGAGCTGCTCCCCGAGCCAGGCGGCGTTGGTGTTCACCGTCCGGCCGATGAGCATTTCGTCGCCGATGGTCAGCAGATGCGCCTGCACGTCGGGGAGTGCGGGAGTCGGGGAGTGCGTACGGGAGTGAGAAACGTCTATGCTGCTTCCATCGCTTTCGCTTGCTCTCTCGCCCGCCCCCTCGCATGCCCGAACGCTCGACTCCACGCCTCAGGGTCGCGGCGCCAGCTTCGGAGGCTCTGGAGTTGGTCGTCGGTGAAGCGGTCGCCGTCAGCAGCCGCCTCGAGGAGGGTCGAGAAGTCCGTCAGCGTGTGCAGCGGCCAGGGGGCCTCGGCGAAGGCGTCCTCGGCGGCGTCGAGCCGGTAGGAAAAGATCGCCAGCACGCCCAGCACGTCGGCCCCGGCGTCCGCGAGCGCCCGGGCGGCGCTGAGGGCCGATCCTCCGGTCGAGATGAGGTCTTCGATGAGCACGACGCGCGCGCCGTCGGAAGGGGGAGCCCCTTCGATGCGGTTTTCCGTGCCGTGCCTCTTGGCCTCGGAGCGCACGTACGCAAGCGGCAGCGCCAGGCGCGTGGCCAGCAGCGTGGCGTGCGGGATGCCGGCGGTGGCGGTGCCGGCGACGAGCGTGGGCGCGGGACCGGAGCGCTCTTTGAGCACCTTCGCAAACCCGTCGGCGATGCGGCGACGCACCTGCGGATGCGCCAGCGTGCGCCGGTTGTCGCAGTACACCGGCGAGCGCAATCCCGAGGACCACGCGAAGGGGTCGTCCGGCGAAAACGTCACTGCGCCGCTGTCGAGCAAGTCATCGGCGAGGTCGTCGGCGGCGGGCATGATTGGGCGCGGGGGCGTGGGGGTACGGGCGTGAGGGTACGGGCGTGGGGGGATTTCAGAGCGACGGCGAGGGTCTGCATCAGGAACCCTCTCTCATCCGCCATTCCCATCTCGATGAAGCCAACAGCGATCGGCCTGACCTCAGCGGTTGGAGGACATGGAACGTTTGAATAGGCGACTGGCGGCAGGCTGGTAGTAGACGTAGAGCGCGCCAGTGATGACCGTCAGCGCGACGACGACCATCAGGAAGGCGTACGGGATGAGGCTTTCGTCGAGCATCCAGGCCGCCGAGCGCTCCAGCGGCCCCGGGAGCTGCCGCGCGGTGAGGAGCGCCAGCATGGTAACGAGAAAAAACAACTGCGCGGCGGTTTTGGACTTCGCCAGCGGGAGGGTGCGCAGGTTCACGCCGCGCGCCTCAGCCCAGGCGCGCAGCACGGTGATGACCACGTCGCGCAGCGCGATCAGCCCCACGGCCCACCACGGCACCGTATCGGGCTGCTCGATGGCGAGGGTGGCGAAGACGCCCAGCACGAGCACTTTGTCGGCCAGCGGGTCGAGGAAGCGCCCCAGGCGCGTGTCCACGTTCATCTCGCGCGCGAGCTTGCCGTCGAGCCAGTCCGACACCGACGCCAGCATGAACAGCACCAGCGCCCCGGCCTGCGCCCAGAGCGTCTTCGTGGCCAACAGCACCAGCACCACCGGTGTGAGCACCACGCGCGTGACGGTCAACACGTTGGGCAAGTGCCGGCGCATCTCGGGGTGCGGGGGTGCGGGAGTTTAGGGGGAGAAGAGACACGCATCGACCGGTTTCGTGACGCTGCCGATTACTCCCCAACGCACCGATGCCGGTGGTGCTCCGCAGCGCGCGTGACGCTCCAGGAAATTCACGAGGCGGGCGGCGCCCCTCTCTCTTGTCCCCTACCGGGCCCCCCACAACACGCCCACCCCGAAAAGCGTGACGGCCTGACAGGCAGGGTCCGCGCCTTCCCCCTTCCCTCACCGCTCGCTCGAACACTCTTCTGCCAAACTGCCATTCTGACGGACGCGACACGGGCTCACGTCCCCTCGGCAC
>PXTR01000118.1 GCA_003023245.1 Bacteroidetes bacterium QS_8_68_15
ATAAAGACAAACGGCGGGTCCCCGCTGAAAACGCCCGCGCCGCCGCGAATCTGCGTCGAGAAGTCGGTGGCCAGCCCCGTGGCGTCGAAGTTAAACCCGAAGCGCGGGGAAAAAAGCAGGTTGTCGAAGCCGCTGGCGGTGTTGGTCGTAGAGAAGCCTGGGAAGGCCGCCTCCACATCGAAGGTCTCGCCACTGCCTTGGCGCACGCCCGTCGTGCCGCTCACAAGCGGGTTCTCGGTCGGCTCCTCGGGCAGGTAGGGCACGTCCGCGCGCAGCCCCAGCGTCAGGTTCAGGCGGTCGGTGGCCTGCCACTCGTCCTGCGCATAGAGGCCGAAGAGCAAGCCGCTGAACTCCGAGCGCGGCGTCTCGCCGGTGGGCTCGCCGTTCGGCCCGATGGCGTACTGAAACTCGTACTGCGCGGGCTGGCCCCGCTGAAACGCCTCCAGCGCCGTCGCCAAGAGCTCCCCGTCCTCCCCCTCGATGGGCTCGAAGGTGTAGCTGCCCCGGTAGTTGGGAATGAAGAGGTTCGAGAAGGCGAAGAGCTGGTTGTTCGTTCCGAAGGTCAACTGGTGGTCGCCGAGCGTCCAGGTGAGGTTGTCGGTAAACTCGAAGAGGTCCTGGTCGAGCGCGTTGGCCTGCTCGAAGGTCCCGATGCCCAGGCCCACGCCGCCGGTCCCGCTGGCCGGGTTGATGTCCACGCTGGGGAAGGGGTTGGACACGGGGTCGCGCCGGTCGCGGATGCGCGTGTAGACGAAGCGCGCCTCGTTGGAGAGGTCACTCGAGAGCGTAGAGTTGAGCTGGGCGGTCAGGGAGTTCTGCACGCTGGTGAACTGGTACTGCGTGTTGCGGAAGTCGTAGGACTCCGCGCCGCGCCCCGGGCCATTGTCCTGGTAGGCGTTCACGTAGTTGTTGCGCACCGTCAGGCGGTGGTCGTCGCTGATGTTCCAGTCGAGCTTGGCGAAGACTTTCACGTTGTCCTCGCGCTCCGAGAGTGCGCCGAGACCGCCGGCGTCGTACCCGTAGGTCGAGTCGGCGACGGTGCTGATGCCCTGCACGAGCGCCGTCTCGTCGTCGATGTCCGGGCCGCCGAACTCGTCGAGCTGGCTGCGCGAAAAGTCGAGGGCGTTGGCACGCCCTTCCCCCAGCCCGGCCAGAACGGGAATGGCCTCGCGCACGACTTCGACGTTGGTGAAGAAAAACAGCTCGTCTTCGACGATCGGCCCGCCGACGTTGCCGACGAACAGGTTCTCGTCGAACTCCCCCTGGTAGGCGCGCCCGTCGAAGTCGCCGATGAAGGCGTCCCCGCCGCGCCGGTAGCGCAGCGAGCCTTCGAACTCGTTGGTGCCGCTCTTGGTGACGGCGTTGATCTGCCCACCGGTAAAGCCGCTGTTGCGCACGTCGTAGGGCGCAATCGACACGTTGAACTCTTTGATCGCGTCGAGCGAAACCGGCTGCGTGCCGGCCTGCCCGCCGGGCGTGCCGGAAGTCGAGAGGCCGAACACGTCGTTGAGCGTGGCCCCGTCGATCTGAATGTTGTTGTAGCGGGCGTTGCGCCCGGCCAGGCTGTTGCCGCCGCGGCCGGTGGAGAGCGGGCTCAGGCGCGCAAAGTCCGAGAGGCTGCGCTCGATGGTGGGCAGCTGCTCAATGTCCTCCTCGCTGATGTTGGTCGAGGCGCCGGTGCGGTTGGCGTTGATGACCGTCGAGCGCTGGGCCACGACCTGCACCTCTTCGAGCGTCTGCGCCTGCTGCGCGAGGCGGAAGTCGATGGTGCGCGTCTGGCCGAGCGTCAGGTCGAAGCCTTCTTCGGTCACGTCCTGGTAGCCGACGAACGAGACGGTCATGCGGTAGGGGCCGCCCACGCGCAGGCTCTGGAGGTTGTAGCTGCCGTTCTCGTCGGTGGAGGCGCCGTAGCGCGTGCCGGTGGGCTGGTGCACGGCCAGCACGCTGGCGCCGGGGAGCGGCTCCCCGTCCTGGTCGACGACGACGCCGCGCAGAGCGGCGGTGGTGTTCTGCGCCTGCGCGTCGAAGGCGAACGCGAGCGCCGAAAGGAGAGCAATCCCGACGCAGAACGCGAGCGGGCGAGGCAACGACTTCATGGGACGGTTCGGCAGCGCGGAAGACGAGACGATGGGAAAGCACGGGCCGCGCGGCGCGACACGGCGCAACGCACGGTGTGTACCGGAAATGTACTACCATTGTAAAAAACGGAGCTCTGCGGTGCCCTCCGAATAGCGCAAAGATTCGGTGCAATAACGTTTTGATAATGAAGCGTTTTGCGCCTGTCAATCGTCATTCTTTTCACTGAGATGACTCTTGCGGCGTTGTCTCGAAAAGTTGAAGGCTTGGGTTGCCCACCCGCCCGCATGTTTCAACACATTCGGCTTCGGCGGCCAAACATTTTTATGAGCTGCGGCCTATTGGCCTATTGTTCGTGCAACAAAGCCCTCGCCCGAAACCTATTCCCGCCGTCGCACGTGTTTTGAGTCCACCAAGGCGCCTTTTCCCTCACCACCCGCCTGAAGACCCATCGCCAAAGCCGACAACGCCCGCGTCAATGAGAACATCCGCGCCGAGGAGGTGCGCGTCGTCGAACCCGACGGCGAGCACAGCGTCGTGTCGCTCGACGAGGCCTACGACATCGCCGCCGAGTACGAGCTCGACCTCGTCGAGATTGCCCCGGACGCCGAGCCGCCCGTCTGCAAGGTGCTCGACTACGGCAAGTACCGCTACGAGCAGCAGAAGAAGGAGAAGGAGCGCCGCAAGAAGTCACAATCTATGCAGCTCAAGGAGCTGCGCTTCCGCCCGCGTACCGCCGACCACGACTTCAACTTCAAGCTCGATCACGCGCGTGACTTTCTCGAAGACGGCGACAAGGTGAAAGCCTACGTGCAGTTCCGCGGCCGCGACATCATCTACAAGGATCAGGGCATGGACCTGCTGCGCCGCCTGATCGAAGACCTCCAGGACATCGCCAAGATCGACCAGCCGCCCGAGATGGAGGGCCGCCGCATGACGACCATCCTCTCCCCGCACAAGAACAAGTGAGTGCGGGGGCGTTGATAGGCAACGTGGCGGCAAGATTCGGCGAAATCTGTGGCGCGCGCATTCCGGTAGCCGCCTTCATTCAAAGCCTCCGCGCCTATACCCGCTCCCTCCGTACGTAGCGACGACCCCTGAACTCCAAATCCCGAATCCCCCAATCCCAAACTGCACCGCCCTATGCCCAAGATGAAGTCCCGCAGCGCCGTCCAGAAGCGCTTCAAAAAAACCTCCAACGGAAAAGTGAAGCGCAGAAAGGCCAAGCGTTCCCACATCCTGACCAAGAAAAGCCCGAAGAAAAAGCGCCAGCTCCGCCGCGACACGGTCGTCAGCAAGGCCGACGAGAAGCGCATCAAAAAGATGCTGGGATGATAGCTGTCGGCTGTTAGCTGTCGGCTGTTAGCTTCTCATCTCGACAAGCCAACGGGCAACAGCCGAAACCCGAAACCCCGAACCCCAAACCCGCCACCGCACCGCCATGCCTCGCGCCAAAAACCGCGTCACCTCTCGCAAGCGCCGCAAAAAGATTCTCAACCACGCCAAAGGCTACTGGGGCGCCCGCTCGAAGCTCTTTCGCACGGCCAAGGACGCCGTCGAGAAGGGCTGGCAGTACGCCTACCGCGACCGCCGCCAGAAAAAACGCCAGTTCAAGCGCCTCTGGATCACCCGCATCAACGCGGCAACGCGCCAGCACGGGATGAGCTACTCGCGCTTCATGGGCGCGTATCGCCAGTCCGACCTCGACCTCAACCGCAAGGCGCTCGCCGATCTCGCCGTTCACGACCCCGACGCCTTCGAGCAAATCGTCGACCACGTGCGCGGGTAGCTGGTCAGGCCGCCCCGTCTCGATTGCAAAGTCCCCGCTGCCGTCAGGCCGGTCGGCGGGGTTTTCTTTTGCGGTACGCCCGTTGCGCTCACTTCTGGTTTCTTGATTGGTGAGTACACCCCAAAAACCAAACACCAAAACCCGAAGACCAGAACCCCAAGATGCCCGATGACACTCCAGACGCTGTCGAAGCGCTCCGGCGCGAAATCGAGGCGGAAACGATCGACAGCGAAGAGGAGGCCGAAGCCTTTCGCGTGGCCTACCTCGGGCGCAAGCGCGGCAAAGTCGGCGCGCTCTTCGACCGCATTCCCGAGCTGGACCCCGAGGAGCGTCCCGCCTTCGGAAAAGCGCTCAACGCGCTCAAGGACGACGCGCAGGCCAAGCTCGACGCGGCTCGTGAGCGGTTAGCCGAACAAGAGGACGACACGCTGCCGGATCTGGACCTCACCCTGCCGGGCCGTCCCCCGGCGCCCGCCGGCTCGCTGCACCCGCTCGCCGAAACGCTCGACGAAGTCGCCGCCGTGTTCGAGCGCTTCGGGTTCTCCGTCGCCGAAGGTCCCGAGATCGAGGACGGCTGGCACAACTTCGGCGCGCTCAACTTCCCGCCCGATCACCCCGCGCGGGACATGCAGGATACCTTTTTCCTCGAAAAACACGACGGCGGCGGGGACGACCGAGACGTGGTGCTGCGCACCCACACCTCGCCGATGCAGATTCGCGTGATGGAGGAGGGCGAGCCGCCGTTTCGGGTGGTCGTGCCCGGGCGCGTGTATCGCAACGAAGCCATTTCCTACAAGTCCTACTGCTGCTTTCACCAGGTCGAGGGCCTCTACGTCGACGAGGGTGTCTCGATGAGTCACCTCAAGCAGACGCTGACCCTCTTTGCGCGCTCGTTTTTCGGCGAGGACGTCGAGACGCGCTTTCGCCCGAGCTACTTTCCATTCACTGAGCCGAGCGCCGAGATGGACGTGTGGTGGGAAACAGAATCGGAGGGAGAAGGGCAGTGGATGGAAATCTTGGGCTCTGGCATGGTGCACCCCCGCGTGCTCGAAAGCGCGGGCGTCGACCCCGAGCGCTACACCGGCTACGCCTTTGGCATGGGCATCGACCGCGTCACGATGCTGCGCCACGACATCACCGACATCCGCACGCTCTTCGACAACGACGTGCGCTTCCTCCGGCAGTTTTAGGTCTTCGGGCTTTGGTTCTCCATGAGCTAACGAATAACCAAGTCCCAAGAGCGAGCGTACCAAATCCCAGGTCTCATGAACATTTCCCGCCGCTGGCTCGACCAGTACGTCGCGACCGATCGTGCCGACGACGCCATCGCCGAGACGCTCACGATGGGCGGGCTGGAGGTGGACGGCATCGAACGCACGGGGCCGTCGCTGGAGGGCGTCCTCGTGGGGCGCGTCGAGCGCGTGCGGCCGCATCCCAATGCCGACCGGCTCGTGCTCTGCGACGTGGCGCTGGGCGAATCGGAGAACGGATCGTCCGAGGAGCCGGTGCAGATCGCCTGCGGTGCGCCCAACGTGGCCGAGGGGCAGCGCGTCCCGGTCGCCCCAGTCGGCACCGAACTGATGCTGCCTTCCGAGGATGGCGAAAATGGCGGCGAGCGTTCGCCCGTGACCATCGAGGCGGTCGAACTGCGCGGGGCGCGCTCCGAGGGCATGATCTGTTCGGCGCACGAGCTGGGGGTGGGCGAGGACGCGAGCGGGATTCTGGTGCTGGACGAGGACGCCCGCGTCGGCGCGCCGCTGGCGGAGCACCTCGCCGCACGCGGAAACGACCCTTCCGACACGGTCTTCGACATTGACCTGACGCCCAACCGTCCCGACGCCGCCAGCCACCTCGGCGTGGCGCGCGACCTGGCGGCCCTCACCGGCGCCGAGCTGGAGCGCCCCGCCGTGGACCTCCCGGAGGAAGGCGGCGAAACCGCCGAGGCCGTCGCCGTCGAAATCGAGGACGCCGAAGCGTGCCCCCGCTACGCCGCGATGCTCGTGCGCGGCGCGGAAAACAGCGAGTCGCCCGCGTGGCTGAAAGCGCGCCTCACCGCGGTCGGCCTTCAGCCGCGCAACGCCGTGGTGGACGTGACCAACTTCGTCATGCACGAGTGCGGCCAGCCGCTTCACGCTTTCGACTTCGACACCATCCGCGACGGGTGGGTCGTCGTCCGCTCCGCCTCCGACGAAACCACGCTCACCACGCTCGACGGCGCCGAGCGCACCGTCCCGCCGGGCTCGCTTTTGATTTGCGACGCCGAAAGACCCGTGGCCTTCGCCGGCGTGATGGGCGGGGCAGACACCGAGGTCACGCGCGAGACGACCGACGTGTTGATCGAGAGCGCCTACTTCGATCCTTCCACGATTCGCCGCGCGGCCACGGCGCTGGACCTCTCGACTGACGCTTCCTACCGCTTCGAGCGGGGCGTGGACCGCGACGGGCAGGTCTGGGCCGCCGCCCGCGCCGCCCGCTTGATCGCCGATATTACCGGCGGCACGGTCGCGCCCGGCCTCGTGGACGTGCAGCCGCACGGCCCGCCGGAGCCGCGGCGCATCCATTTTCGCCCGGCGCGCGCCAACGCCGTGCTGGGCACCGACCTGTCGTCTTCGGAAATGGGCGCGCTGCTCACGTCCGTGGGCCTGGAGCCGAGCGGCGAAAGCCACAGCGACCCGGGAGAACAGTTTTCGTACGTCGCCCCGACGTTCCGCCCCGATCTCACGCGCGAGGAAGACCTGATCGAAGAGGTCGCCCGCCTGCACGGCTACGACCGCATCCCTGCGCCGGCGCACGTGCCGCTGCCGGCGCGCCCACCGCGCGAGGGCCGCGCCCGACGTCTACGCCGCCGTGTGCGCGAGCTGCTGGCCGGGGCGGGCCTGCGCGAAATTCAGACCAACAGCATGCTCTCGAAGCCGCAGGCCGAACGCTTCCTTGCCCCCGACGGCGGTGACGACCGCAGCGAAAATGGCCCCGGAAACAGCGGCGTCGTCGAGACGCTCAGGCCGATCTCCGAGGCGATGGCTGCGCTGCGTCCGCGCCTGTTGCCCGGCGCGCTCGACGCGATGCGCTTCAACCAGAATCAGGGGCCATCTGCCGGGCTGCGCTTCTTCGAGTTTGGGCGCGTCTTTCGCCGGAGTGAGCGCGGCACGACCCTCCCCGGCTACGCCGAGCACGAAGCCCTCCTCGTCGCCCTGAGCGGCCCCGCGCAGGCGGCCGGCTGGAGCGACGATGCCTCCGACCCCCGCGCGGCGGACTTCTACGACGCGAAGGGCGTCGTAGAGCACGTGCTGCTCCACCTCGGCGCGAGCGGCGAGGTGGACATGGAGCCGTTCGGCGCCGGGGCGGACCCGAACTTCGCCTTCGGGCTGCGCCTGACGACGACCGAAGGAACGCCGCTGGGCGTCGTCGGCAAGGTGGAGGAGGCGGCCGCCGCGGAGTTCGACCTGGAGCACGACGTGTTCGCCGCCGAGCTGCGCTGGCCGACGCTTGCCGAGGTGTCTGCGCCGCGCCGCGCACGTCGCTACGAGCCGCCGCGCCGCTTTCCCGCCGTGGAGCGCGACCTGGCCGTCGTCGTGCCGGAGGCCGCACCCGCCGGGGGCGTCCGTCGCACCATTGAGGAGGCGGAGAGGACGCCGCTCCTACGCGAGGTGCGGCTCTTCGACGTGTACGCCGGTGAAGGCGTCGGCGACGGGCGCAAGAGCCTCGCGTTCGAGCTGCGCTTCCAGGCCGAGGGGCGCACGATTTCCGGCGACGAAGTGGACGCCGAGGTCGAACGTCTCGTGTCGTTGCTCGCCGAGGAGCACGACGCCGAGCTGCGCGGGTGAGTAGGACGGTGGACGACCGGCGGCGGCGGCGGACGGCAAGCGCGACGTTGCGGAAGTCAGAGCCGAGCGTTAGATTGTTCCCACGCTCTGCCACGCGCTTCCTTCGCCCCGGCCCTCTGATTCTGGCCGCTGCACTTTTCGCCGACGGCGACCACTCCTCGTTCGCCCTCACCCGGAACCCGCAAGCGAAACGCGCGCCATGCCCGACGACGACGCTTCCGGCGACGACGCCCTCGCCGACGGCGACCGCGAGGCCCTGCCCGCGCTGGAGGAGCTGCGCGACGCCGTGGCCCGCGCCACGCGCGAGATCGACCGCCTGCGTGAGGAGAACGCCCGCCTCGAAGACGAAAACGACCGCCTGCGCGAGCGCATCGACCAGCTCGAAGCCGACCCTGCCGCCGGACGCGACGGCACCGCCGTCCTCCTCGATGACGAGCCGGAGGACTTGCGCGAGCGCATCGACCGCTTCATCGACGCCATCGACGCGCACTTGGAAGCGTAACGCGTATTGCAACCCCGAGCGTACTCGTATCGTGTGCTGTCATTACGCAATACGCATTACGCAACACGCCCCCGCTTCACAAAGTCAGGCTGAAGGAAGGCAGAGACGACAAATTCGAATAGTCAACGGCCGCACCAATGAAAACCCCCGTTCGCGTCGAAGTGCTCGACCGCGAGTTCACGTTGCAGGTCGAGGAAAGCAACGCCGAGCGTACGCGCCACGTCGCCGAGCAGGTGGACCGCCGGATGCGCGCCTTCCAGCGCCAGCATTCCGGCCAGGCCAAGCTGACGACGGCCATCGTCACCGCCCTCGCCGTGGCCGAGGATCTGGAGCAGGAACGCGACGCGCGCACCGAGCACGACGCTGCGCTCTCCAATGATCTTCGGGCGCTTACCACGCGTCTCACCGAGGCGCTCGACGAAGAAGAGGCGTTCGGCGAACACAGTGCGGCTGAAAACCCGTCGCCTGCCGATGCCGAAGCGCCTTGACAATGAATGCGCACCGCCGCGAGGTTCTTCCCCGTCCCGCCGTGCGCCAGACCCGTACGCCGGCCCGTCGATTTTTTTGCTGAACCGCCCCGACGAGTCTTCGTGCTCGCCGGGGTTTCTGCTGTTTGAGGGCGTCTGGTCGGAGGCTGAGCAGGGCGGGAACGCACGCCGGAATGTGCGCTAAAGCCACCATCGGAAAGCGGACGCTCCGCGGCCCGGGAGCCGATGGACGCCGCAGTGGGTCCAACATCCGGTGAATCCGGCGGCCGCGCGATGGCGCAGGAGCCGGCGAACGGAACCGCCTCGTGACGCTGGATTTCAATCGCCTCCCGCAGTTCTTCTCTTCCCCCAAAGCCGATTGGTGAAGTATCATGGTCGGCATAATTGGTGAACTTTCGCTCCTGGTCGCGCTGGTTGCCAGCGGCGTGAGCGGCGCGGCGTTTTTCTGGTCCGCTCGGTCGTCGGGCGGGGAGTCGAGCCGGCGGTGGAGGCCCGTTGCGCGAGGGGCGTGGTACGCGATGGGCGCGGCGCTCGTCGTCGCCTCGGGGCTGCTCTTCTGGATGCTCCTGACGCACCAGTACGAATACGCCTACGTCTACAAAAACACCTCCAACAGCCAGCCGCTGAAGTACCTGATTTCGGCCTTCTGGGGCGGACAGGAGGGGTCGCTTCTGCTCTGGGGCCTCGCGGCGACGGGCATGGGCAGCGCCGTCCTGTGGCTCGCGCCGAAGCGCTGGCGCCCCCCGGTGATGACGGTCATCGCCGTGCACCAGACCGTGCTGCTTACGATGGTGGTGGGCCTTCAACTGGGCGGTTTCGAGCTGGGGGCTTCGCCGTTCGACACGCTGGCGGAATCGATGCCCGAGGCGCCGGTCTTTCAGCAAAATCCCGGCTTCGTTCCCGCCGACGGCACCGGGCTGAACGACCTTTTGCAGAACCCGTGGATGGCGATTCACCCGCCGGTTATGTTCACGGGATTTGCGGCGATGCTCGTGCCGTTCGCCTTCGCGCTGTCGGCGCTCTGGAAGCGGCGCTATACGCAGTGGGTCAAGCCAGCGCTGCCGTGGGCGCTCTTCGCGGCGATGATGCTGGGGACCGGCATCGCGATGGGCGGCTACTGGGCCTACGTGACGCTCAACTTCGGCGGCTACTGGGCGTGGGACCCCGTCGAAAACGCCTCGCTGGTGCCGTGGCTCGTGGGGCTGGCGGCGCTGCACACGATGCTGGTGCAAAAGAAGAGCGGCCGCGCGCACAAAGCGTCGCTCCTGCTCACGATTCTGGCCTACGTGCTGGTCGTCTACTCGACGTACCTGACGCGCTCGAACGTGCTCTCCGACGCCTCCGTCCACGCCTTCGTGGATCTGGGCATGTCGGAGCAGCTGTTGGCGTGGGTGCTCGGCACGCTCGGGGCCGGCGTCGGGATGCTGGTGTGGCGCTGGGGCGATCTGCCGGTTCCGCAGAAGGAGGCGCGCTTCCTCTCGCGCGAGTTCATGATGTTCAGCGGGGCGTTGCTGCTGGCGGCGATTGCGGTGGTGGTGACGGTGGGCACGTCCTCCCCAATCCTGGGGCAGCTCTTTCGCAACAGCCCGTCGGGCGTGCCGGTGGAGTTTTACAATCGGTGGACGCTGCCGCTGGCGCTGGGGGTGGTCTTTCTGGCGGGCCTCGGGCAGCTTTTCTGGTGGAATAAGATGACCGTCGAGCAGCTCAACCGCGCACTATTGAAGCCCATCGCGGGCGCGGTGACCGCGACGGTGGCGGTGCTGATCTTCACGCCGTTCGCGCAGCAGACGGTGGGGCGCGTGCCTTCAGGCGGCGCTTCCGGCGGCGGAGCGGCGACGCAGGCGGCGGGCGTCTCCTCGGTCGGCATCGAAGGCGCCTTCGCGTCGCTGTCGAATTTCTGGGCGGTCTACGGGCAAGGCCTGCTGCTTATTCTGCTGGTGTTCGCGGCGTTCTTTGCGCTCTTCGGCAACGGGCTGGTGATGTGGCGCATCGGGCGGGGCCAACCCAAGATGGCCGGCGGGGCGATGAGCCACATCGGCTTCGCGCTGGTGATGCTGGGCGTGGTCGCGTCGAGCGCGTTCAGCGACCCGATTGCGCCGCGCTCGCTCAACAGCGCTGGCGAAGAACGCACCGCCTTCGTCGCGGCGAAGGGCCGCGCGCAGCAGGTCGACGGCTACACCGTCACCTACGAGGGCAAGACCAAAAACGAACGCGGGCGCGGCGTCTACGAGCTCAGTTTCGAAGCGCCCGGTGGCGACACCTTCACGCTGCGGCCCGTCGCCTACCAGGGTAGCGGCAAGCAGTGGTTCATGCACCCGGACCTCAAGCACTACTTCTCGAAAGACATCTACGCCTCGGTCACCCCGCGCGAGGCGACGGGGGAGTCCTCCTCCGGGGAAAACGGCGGCGAGATCACGCTCGGCAAGGGCCAGCGCCGCACCCTCGGCACCGACCGCTTCGACGTGACCTTCGAAGGCTTCGCGGCAGACGTGCCTTCGGCCCGCACGCCTGACTCGACCCAGATCGCCGTGGCCGCGCGCCTCAAGGTCACCAACCGTCGCACGGACGAGACGCGCCGCCTCCAGCCGATCTACCTCGTCATGCAGGACCGCTCGGAGCGCTACGGGCAGGTCGAGATCGAAGACTGGGGGCTCACGCTCACCTTTACGGGCATGAACGTAGACAGCGGCGAAGCACGCCTCGCCATCGAGGGCGTGCAGGTGATGCCCGACGACTGGCTGGTCGTGCAGGCGAAGGAGAAGCCCTTCATCGGCGTGCTCTGGGCGGGCATCCTGACGCTCTCGATGGGCCTGGGGCTGGCGATGTACCGCCGCACGCGCGAGCTGGCCTTCAGCGAAGACCGGCGCGGCGAGGAGGTGTGACTCGTGGAACGTCCGACGTGGAACGTTCCAGGCGGCACGCGCAGCATGTCACTCCCGCTGGCTCAATTTGTGCGCTGCGCGCGTCGGTTCGGGGATCTTGTAGCGCGGGCTGCATCGCAGCGTCACGTCCACCGCTTCGTCGAGCGTGATGCGGTGGCCGATGCTGACGTAGACGGGGTTGGTGTCGTCGCGCGTCCGCACCACCGCGCCGAGGGTTTCGCCGGGGTCGTCTTCGGCGAGGAGCGGCACGCGGCTTCCTTTTTCGGGGGAAAGGTCGCCTGCGCGCTCGCCGGTGAGGCGCGACTTGGCGACGCCGAGGGCGGGCCGGCCGGTCACGACGCCGAAGTGGCAGGCCAGTCCGAAGCGGCGCGGGTGTGCCCGGCCCTGACTGTCGAGCATAAAGAGGTCCGGCGGCGTCTCCAGCTTCTCCAGCGCGGGCAGCAGCGCCGGCATCTCGCGGAAGCTGAGCAGCCCCGGCACGTAGGGAAACGGAACGTCGCAGCGGTGAATGGCTTCGGCGACGACCTCCAGCCCCGGCAGGCGCAGCACCGAGATCGCCGCCTGCGCGAGGTCGCCGCGAATCGACACGTCCACCCCCGCGACGGTCTGCGGCGGATGCGGCAACGATTCGGCGCACACCTTCGGCGCGAGACGCTTCTGGATGGCTTTCGCCTCGTCGGTCGAGACGTTCCACGGGTGGTCGTGTTGGAGGGCGAGATCCATCGGATCGTAGAGGGGAGGAAATCAGGCACGGTTGGGGAGCGGAACGGGCGGTGTAATCCTTTTGGAAGCCGCCGCCGCGCAGCTTGCGGGGAAAGGATCTCCGTCCGGTCGCGTTCGTGCTTCTTTTCGGACCAATAGTCTTGCTGAACGCGCTTCCCGACGCGCTCTTTCTTTTTCCCGTTCCGATTTTCCGTCATGGCTTCTTCCTCCGACGCGACCATCACGCTCGACGACTATGAGAACTTCGACACCACCGCCGAGCGCGAGGCGGCGCTGAATCGCATTCGCCGCTTCGCCGAGCTCCTGGACAGCGCCTTCACGGTGCCGGGCACCAACTTCGAGATGGGCCTGGAGGGCCTGGTGGGGCTCATCCCCGGCGTGGGCGACTTTGCCTCGGCGGTCGTGTCGCTCTACGTGCCCTTCGAGGCGATCCGCATGGGCGCGCCCTGGGCGAAGGTCGCGCAGATGCTGCTCAACATCCTGATCGACGCGCTGCTGGGCTCGATCCCGGTCATCGGCGACCTCTTCGACGTGGCGTTCAAGGCGAATAATCGCAACGTGCGTGTTCTGGAGGAGTACCTGGGGCGCTCGTCCGAGGAGCCGGCGTGAGGTGCGCGGGGCGTTTGGCGCAGGGCGCTTGGCGTTTTTTCAGGGTGCGGGCGTTTCGCGATGAGCACGACCGCAGCGATTTTCGGAAGTGGCTAAGGGCGCGGCTCAAGTGATCGAGGCGTTCGAGTAGCTCATCGAGCGTCTCCGCACTCACGATGCCGCGTTTGTGCAGCAGAACAAGGATGTTGGCATTTTCGAAGATGAAACGGCGCCATCGTTCTGTTTTGTCGCACGTAAACAGGAAAACGCCAGGCGCCTCCGCCACGCGCTCAGCGCTCGCGCAGCCAGTCGGCTGGGTCGAAGGCGGTGCCGTCGCGGAAGAGCGCGAAGAAGACGCCCGCCCCGCGCGGCTCGCCGTCGGTGCCGGCGCGGCCGACGGGGGCGCCGGCGTCGATGGTTTGCCCCTCGCTGGCATAGACCAGTGAGAGATTGCCGTAGAGGGAAAGGTACTTCCCGTGGCGCACGAAGACGATCGTGCCCAGGTCGGGGATGGCGTCGATCTTGGTGATTTTCCCCTCGAAGACGGCCTGCACCTGCTTTTGCGGCTCGGTGGCGATCATGACGCCGGGGTTGGGCGTTTGGGTGCCGTGCACCGGGTCGGTCTGCATCCCGTATTGTTCGGTGACGACGCCGTCGGCCGGCCAGGGCAGGTTGCCTTCGTTTTTTTCGAACGAGCCGGAGAGGCGCTCGAAGGCGGCACGGCGCTGGGGGGAGGGCGCGTCGCTTTCCTCTTCGGCGGCGGTGCGGCGCGCGCGTTCGACGAGGCGTTCGAGCTGGGCCTGCAGCTGCTGCTCTGAGGCGCGCTTCTGGCTAATGTTTTCCTCGATGGACTGTTGCTGCTTGCGCAGTTCGCGCACCATCGAGCGGCGGCTCTGGCGCAGGCGCGAGAGGCGTTGGCGCTCGCGGTCGGCTTCCTGCAACAGGGTGCGCACCGAGTCGCGCTTGCGGCGCATCGCGCGGCGCTGCGTCTTCATCCGGCGGCCGGCGGTGCGCAGCCCCTCGAGCTTGTCCTTGCGCTGCTGCGTGAAGCGGCGCAGGTAGTGGATGCGCACGAGCATCTCGTTGATCGAGCGCGCGGCCAGGATGAGCGCCAGGTCGTGGAGGCGTCCGTGCTTGTAGGCGTGCGTGGCGCGGCGCCGGTATTCGCTTTTGAGTTTGCCGAGTTGCTGTTGCTGCCGCTGCAGCGAGCGCCGTAGCGAGTCCTCGCTCTGGCGGATTTCTTCGAGGCGCTTCTGGTAGAGCGATACCAGTTCGCTGCGTTCGGCGATGCGGCGGTCCAGGTTGCGAAGCTGCTGCTGGGAGGCGCGTTCCGCTTCGGCCGTTTCCGAGAGCCGTTTCTCGCTGGCCTGGATCTGTTCCCGGACGGCTTCGAGCCGCTGCTGTGTCTGCGAACGCTCCTCGCCGCCGATGCTGCTCTGGCCCGCGGCGGAAAACGACGGCAGCACGAGCAGGACAGTGGCGAAAACAACGGCGGCGACGCGGCGCATGGAGGGTCCCGTGATGCGTATTTCGTGATGCGTATTTCGTGATGCCCTTCTGAAGCACTCGTGCCACAAGGGCATGGCGCAAAGCCCTTCGCTTCGCTCACAGCGCGTGACGGTGGCCGCCGTTACCGCGCCACCAGCGTGCGCTCCGCGCCGTCGGGCGCGTCGAGGGCGAAGGGCGGCAGCGACGACGGATTGAGCGTGAGGTTGCGGTAGAAGAGGGACGCCGAGCTGTTTTGCGGCGGCCGGCGCAGTTCGACGCGGCGCGGGAGAAAGCGCCCGGCGAAGCGCCCGAACTCCGAAAAGACGCGCTCTTCGAGCAGCGTTTCGCCGGAGGAGGAGCGCTCGGTGTAGCGCACGGCCCGCCAGCGCGACGGGTCCACCACGAGGCGTCGCCGGCGGCGTCCGTCGCCACTGGTGAGGACGTAACGGCGCTTCCCGTCGCCGAGCGTGCGGGGGTGCACTTGCCAGTCGAGCCCGGCGCGCGGGGCGGTGAGGCCGAGCAGGTTTTCAAACGCCTTCCCGGTGCGCAGCGGGGCCGGCAGCATGCCGCCGGCGCTGGAAAGCGCCCCGTAGGTCAGTTCATTTTCGAGCGCGTTGTATACGAAAAAGCTGTCGGGCGTGACGAGGATGCGCGCCGCCTCGATGCCGAGCTTGCGGAGCGACAGGTAGAGCGAGTCGCCCGTCGGCCCGCGGCGCGCGCGCACGTCGGCGGAGACGTTGCGGTCGAACTCGGGCGTGTCCAGCGAGAGGCGCACCTCGGCGGTGAAGGCGCGGAGCGAGTCGGCCCCGTGGGTGAGCGCCTGCCGGATGTCGTCGAAGGAATGGTTCGGGTACGCCTCGGGCAGCTCGCCGGTCGCCGCGGGGGGCGGGGCGGGCGAGCATCCGACGCCGGCCGTCAGCGCCAGAACGGCGGCGAGCAGGAGCGAGAGCGTGGGGCGGGACATGGGGCGTATTGCGTAAAGCGTATTGCGTAATGACAACAGGTTGAGCGGATTTTGCTCGGGGTCTACCGGCAACGCTATTCAGAACGTGTTGACGCTCGAATGTTCTATCGGCATTTGCAAACGAGCAACCTTACGGAATACGCAACACGCACCGGTGCTGAGGAAAAAACGTAACCCAAGTTGTGGGGTATGGCGAAAACCAATCAAACCAGCGTGTCATCCCGCACTTGATGCGGCGCTGCGAAAGCAAGTGCTCCTGGGGCGGATCTCCCTCGGTTTGGCTGCCAATAATCCGAATGAGATTCCGGATCGGGGTCCGGAATGACACATTTTCTGATAGGTGGGAGCGTCCTGCCGGTCGTACAGGCGGGCGAGCGTGTCGTGGAAGCGAGCGGCGCGCTCGACTGGCGCAGCGGCGGCCCCGTCGTCGAGCAGGCCTTCGGCCTTCATGACGCGCAGGGCGTCCTCGAACCGGCGCGCGGCAGCGGCGGGTTGCCCGTCGCGCGCGAGAGCGGTGGCGTGAGCGCGCAGGAGCGGAAGCCGGCCGGGAAAGAGCAGCAGGCCTTCGTCGGCCATCGCCGCGGCGCGTGCGGGGCGGCCGGCTTCGAGAAACGCCTGCGCGGCGCGGGCCCACCGTTTCGGCGCGCGCGGGTCCTGCGCCAGCGCGCGTTCGAGCAGCGCAGCTGCCTCGGCGAAGGCGCCGGCCTCGAAGCGCAGGCGGCCCAGCAGGGCGAGCGACGCGGCGTGCGTGGAGTCCTTGGCCAGCGCTTCTCGTAGCAGGCGCTCGGTCGCGTCGTCGGCGTCGCCGTCGCGGTAGCGGAGGCGGGCGCGCTCCGCGAGTTGGTCGGCGGAGGCGCCGGCGGCGTTGAAGCGGGCGGCGGACTGCTCCTCCAGCGCGGCGGCCTGCTCGGGGCGACCGGCGGCGCGATACGCGTCGGCCAGGAGCGCCGTCGTTTCAGGGTCGGTCGGGGCGCGGGCGAGGGCTTCTTCGAGCACAGCAGCGGCTTCGCTCGGGCGGTCTCGTTTCCGGTAGAACCGCGCCAGCGCGCGGCGATGCGCGTTGCGGTCGGGCGCGCGCCGGATCAGCGTGTTCAGCGTGCGTTCGGTGCCGGCGGCGTCGCCGGTTCGGCGGTAAAGCGCCAGCATTTCGGTGAGAATGGCGACCGGCGGCCCGGTGGTGGGAGCGTCGGCGTGCCCGTCGGTGAGGCGTTCGTAGGCGTCGAGCGCCCGCTGCGGCTGCCCGGCCCCGGCCTGGAGACGCGCGAGCGAGCGGAGCGCCCGGCGGTCGTCGGGCGCGCGCTCCAGCAGCGCCCGGTACGTCGCGACGGCCTGCTTCGTCTGCCCGGCCTGCCGGTAGAGGCGCGCGAGCTGACGGGTGTAGTGCGCGTCGTCGTTACCATCGGCGGCGGCGGCGGTCCCGAACCGGCGCGCCCGACGAGCGTGGTAGAGCGCGGTCGAGAGGTCGCCCCGCGCGGCCTGCGCGTCGGCGAGCGCCGAGAGGACGGCGGGGGCCTCCGGGGCGGCTTCGAGCGCGCGCCGGTAGTGCCGGACGGCCGAAGCCGTATCGCCGACTCGCGCGCGTGTGAGGCCGCGAATGAGGTGGCGGCGCGCGTAGGCGTCGTTGGCTTCGCCGAGCGCCTCTTCGGCTGCCCCCGGACGTTTCGCCGGCGCCGGCTGAGCGCGGCGCGGCGCGGGCTTCTCCGCTTCGGTGTCGGCGCGGCCGGTAGCGGAGGACGCGCATCCGCTGCCCAGGCTCGCCGCGCCGCCCAGCAGAAGCAGCAGCGCGAACGACGTGAGCAATGATCGGAATCCGATCGTGACCATGTGCCCAGTGAGGCTCGCTGACTTCAACAAGAACAAGCATTTCCCCGTTACGACGGCTCGAATCGGGAGGTTTCCGCGGGAGTGCGGGAGAAAAACGGCGCGCAAACTTGACATTGTAAACGTCAATCTGGAGGCACGATCGTTACCAGCCCGAAGCCCCTGAGGGCAAACCGCCATTGACACGACTGGATACCGTTACCGCCCTCGAAGCGAGACGGATTTCGCATTGGCAACTTGCCGCGCAGGGCGTTACTTTGAGAATCCTCTTTCCGACCTCACGGACCTGTTTTTTCGTTCGCCCCCCGTCTCGATGGGACAACATGACGTTCAGCAGACGATCGACGAGGCCGCGCTGCGCGACTTTACACGCCACCTCATCCAGGACGTGCGCGCCCTGGAGTACATGCTCGAGCGCGGTCGCTTCGAGACCGACGTGCGCCGCATCGGGGCCGAGCAGGAGCTTTTCCTGGTGGACGACCGCTGGCAGCCGGCCCCCATCGTGAACGACGTGCTCGACGAGGCCGAGGACGACCGCCTCGTCACCGAGCTGACGCGCTTCAACCTCGAGTTCAACATGGAGCCGGTCGGCTTCGGGGACACCTGCCTGCGCGGAATCGAGACGGAGCTCTCCGAAACGCTCGCCTCCACGCGCGAGCTCGTGCGCTCCGTCGGCGGCGACATCGTGCTGACGGGCATTCTGCCGACGGTCCACCTCTCGGACCTGGCACTCGACAACATGACGCCCAGCCCGCGCTACTACGCGCTCAATGATGCGCTCATGAAGCTGCGCGGCGGCCCGGCGCAGTTTCAGATCCGCGGGGTCGACGAGCTGTTCGTCAAGCACGACTCGATCATGCTGGAGGGCGTCAACACCAGCTTTCAGACGCACTTCCAGGTCGCGCCCGATGAGTTCGCCCGGTTTTACAACATCGCGCAGGTCGTCGCCGCGCCGTGCCTGGCGGCCGCGACCAACTCGCCGCTGCTGTTCGGCAAGCGCCTCTGGCGAGAGACGCGCATCGCGCTCTTTCAGCAGGCGGTCGACACGCGCTCCTCGAACCTCTACCTGCGGGAGATGTCGCCGCGCGTGCACTTCGGCACCGGCTGGGTCGAGGAGTCGGTCATGGAGATTTTCAAGGAAGACATTTCACGCTTCCACGTCATCCTCACCACCGACCTGAACGAGAACCCGTTCGAGGTGCTCCAGAACGGGGGCGTGCCCGAGCTTCAGGCGCTTTCGCTGCACAACGGCACGGTCTACCGATGGAACCGCCCCTGCTACGGGCTCACCGACGGCGAGCCGCACCTGCGCATCGAAAACCGCATTCTGCCGAGCGGCCCCACGCCCGCCGACGAGGTGGCCAACGCGGCGTTCTGGTTCGGCCTCGTCAGCGGCCTGGCCGAGCGCTACGACGACATCCGCGACGTCATCTCGTTCCCGAAGGCGAAGAACAACTTCGTCGCCGCCGCGCGCGAGGGGCTGGCCTCGCAGTTCGCCTGGCTGGAGGGCCAGAAGCAGATACCCGCCCACCGGCTCATCCTCGAAGACCTCCTGCCGACGGCCGAGAACGGGCTGCGCACCTCCGGCGTGGACGAGGGCGACATCGACCGCTATCTCGGCATCATCGAGAAGCGCGTCGAGAGCGGGCAGACCGGCTCGCAGTGGCAGCTCGATTCGCTCGACGCGATGGAGGAGCAGGCCGGGGTTGGCACCGGCGGAGCGCGCGCTGAACGGCTCACCGCACTGGCGGCTGCGATGGTGACGCGGCAGGAGGAGGGCGCGCCCGTGCACGAGTGGCCTCTCGCGAAGCGGGGCGAAGGCACCGTCCCGGAGCGGATGCAGCGCTCGCGCGTGGAGCAGCACATGACGACGGATCTCTTTACCGTCCACGACAACGAGCCCGTCGAGTTCGTCGCCTGCCTGATGGATTGGCAGCGCATCCGCCAGGTGCTCGTGGAGGACGAGCAGCACCGCCTCGTAGGATTGGTAAGCCACCGCAACCTGCTGCGCTACCTCGCCGATCGCAACGCCGAGCGCGACGAAGTCGTCCCCGTCCCCGTCTGCGACGTCATGGTCGAAGACCCGGTCAGCGTCTCGCCGGAGACCTCGACCCTCGACGCCATCGAGCTGATGCGCGAGCGCCAGATCGGCGCGCTCCCGGTCGTGCGCGAAGACCAGCTCGTCGGCATCGTGACCGAGCGCGACTTCGTCGAGATCGCCGGCCAGCTGCTCGACGACTCCTTCGGCGGCCCGGCCGCCCCGCAAGAGCCTCCGCCTTCCTCGCAGGCGCCGGACGCGGCAGAGTGATGCGTGACCTGTGATGCGTGACCCGTGCGTGATGCGTGAGGCTGCGAGGCTATGACCTTCGTCCCCGGATCTGCAGACGTGGAATGAGCATTCGAGCGCCAACACTTTCGGCAGGATGTCGCCGGTAGGTCGGAGCGCAAGCCGTTCGGGAGGGCGCCATTACGCAACACGAAATACGCAATACGCAGACGGAGCCCCTGTGAAAGCCGCCCGCCGTTCGGCACAAGCGCTACGCCGGAGCGGTTGTCTCAAAGCTATCCTCCTTCCGTTTGCGAAAGCATCCCGAGCGAACATGGAAACCCCATACGAGCGTGAGATCGAAGGCTTCACCGTGCGCATCGAGCGCGACCTGTGCATCGGGTCGGGCAACTGCGTGAACCT
>PXTR01000119.1 GCA_003023245.1 Bacteroidetes bacterium QS_8_68_15
GAGCCGCTCGACGGGGTCGCGCACGATGGCCAGCACCTTCGCGTCGGGCGCGTAGTCGTGGATCTTGCGCGCAACGGCGGCGTCGTGGCAGTAAAACAGCGTCGCCTCACCGAAGTAGCGGTACGGCCGGTCGAAGGGAAAGTGCGCGTGGTAATCGGTCAGCTCTTCGGGGTGGCGCTCGCCGAAGTAAAAGAGCTCTTTCTGCGAGCTCATGAACACATCCGGGTGCTCCTGCAGAAGCTTGTAGAGCCAACTCGTTCCGGCCTTGTTCACCCCGACCACGAACAGGTTGACGTGATCCGGCGAAGCATTTTCCATAAGCCGCCGTCGGGGAAAAGGAGGAGCGCACCTGAAACCGTCTCGCCGCGTATGGGTGTGTGCAAGCCGCTGGGCGACACGCTCTTCGAAAGCGCCCCTGCGAGCAAAAGTTCGCGCCGTTCGGTCGGAAAACGCAGTGCCCACTCCCGCCCCCAACCGTGCTTCCCGTCTGGCTCACCGACACGGTCACGCCCGATCTGGACCGCGCTCTGCACTACACGCTGCTCTGGGGGCTTCAGGGGGCCGCGCGTCGACGAGCAGAAGGTGAAGCGCAGCCTCGAAAAAGACGAGATGCTGCCGGCGGCCGTCGATCCCGGTCTCTTCGAGACGCCGCTCTCCGCCCGTGCGCGTTGGATGAACGGCCTCGCCACCTTCGGGGAAACCGTGCGGTTCTGCGAGCGCATCGGCTGCCCGCGCGTGGTCGTCTCCACCTTCCGGCGCGAGGACGACCGTTCCTCCTCCGACGCCGACGAGTCGCTCCCCGCGGAAGCCGTGCGCGCCTACCACCGCGCCGCCGACCGGGCCGCCCGCGCCGGGATCACGCTGGCCGTGCTCAACGAGCCGGACGCCCGCTGCCGGACGGGCGCGTCGCTGGCGCGCCTGCTCGACGCGGTGGACCGTCCGGGCACGGTGCAGGCCGCCTGGAACCCCGCCGCCGCCCTGCGTGCCGGCGAAGACCCGGCCAAGGGCCTGCGCGCGCTCTCCGGCGAGCGCGTGACGCTGGTGCGCTGCGCCGACGGCACCGAAGCGACGGCGGCGACCGGCCCGGATGACGCGTGGCAGCCCACGTCCTTCGGAAAAGGCCACGTCGCCTGGGACGAGCAGCTTCGCCGCTTGAGCCGGGCCGGGTTCGACGGTCCGCTCAGCCTCGAAATCCACGTCGAGCCGCGCCCCAAAGAGGGCCTGCGCGCCGCCACCCGCCTGATCAAGATGATCCGCGCTGCCGGGAAGTCGAAGGTGGAACGTTGAACGTTGAAGGCTTTTCAGCCCGCAAAGCGCGCGGTCGCCGGCAGCGCGTCTGCCATTTTCCCGCACCCACGCTCCCACTCCCCCGCACGCAAAATGCCCCGCGACGGTGCCCCCGACGGCGACACGCTCTTCGCCCGCACGCTCTCCGAGGAGGACGAGCGCGCGCGCACCGTGCGCGGCGTGCCCGAGCCGACGCTGCTTCACCGGCTGCACTTCGCCTGGGCGATTTGCTGGATTTCCCTCACGACGATCCCGTTCAGTCTCGCGCTGATGACGGCGTACCATTTTCGGCCCACGGCCGAGACGTTCAAGCGATGGGCCGGCCGCTGGGCACGCGTCATCCTGGGTGGGATCGGCGTCGCGCTGGAGGTGGAGGACCGCTCGGAGCGCGCGCCGGAGGGCGAGCCGTGCATTTTCGTGGCCAACCATCAAAACCTGCTCGACATCTTCACCACGGCGGCGGCGATTCCGTACCCGTTCGGCTACCTGGCCAAGAAGGAGCTCACGCGCGTGCCGTTTCTCAGCCTGGCGTTGCGGCACTCGCCGTCGCTCTTCATCGACCGCTCCAGCCGGCGCGCCTCCATGCGCAGCCTCGCCGGCGCGGTGCAGTCGATTCGCGAGGGGCGGTCGGTGCTCTTCTTTGCCGAAGGCTCGCGCGCCTACGCGCCAGTCATGCACCCGTTCAAGAAAGGCGCCTTCCACGTCGCCGTCAAAGCCGGCGTCCCACTCGTGCCGGTGACGATCCGCGACAGCTACCGCGTGATGGACGAGCGCCACTACGCCTCGCGCCCCGGCACGATTCGCCTTTGCATCGGCGCGCCGATTGCGCTGGGGGAGGACGGCGATTCCGGCGACGCGCCCGACGCCATGGCCGCGGTGCGCGAGCGCATGGAAGCCGAACTGGCCGAGGAGCGCCGGCGCGCGGGGGTGGAGGAGGAATGAGAGCGGGAAGGGATGAAAGGGGGAGAGGGCGGACGAAAAAGCGAGCGCGCGGTCGCCCGGATGATTTCGCGAGTGCACGGCGGGCGCACAGCGAACCCCGCGTAGGAACTGCTCAGAACGATGCACCGTAGAGCCGCCGTAGCTCGGGAACGCCCGGAAGCGCGTTCTTCGTTCCGGTCGCGCGCTCAGGGAGCATCGGCGCTCTCCCGTGAAAGGAGAAGCAGGGGATGAGAAGCCGCCGCTTGTGATCCGTCCTCGAATCCACGAGTTTCCGATTGGGATTCCCGCATGTCCTTTCCGTCGTCGCTGCGCACGTTTTTCCTTCGCCTCACCGGTTCGATGTCTCGCTCCCAGCAGCCTGCCGACGCCGACGACGCTCCGACGACGCCCGAAGGAGCTTCCGATGAAGCGCCCGAGGCGGCGGTGTCGCAGGACGACGTGCGCCACCTGGCCGACCTGGCGCGCCTCGACGTGGAGGAGGGCCGGCTGGAAGCGCTCACCGGCGACCTGCGCCGTCTGATTGGCTATGCCCAACAACTCGGCGAGGTGGATACTGCCGGCGTCGAGCCGATGCCGCCGGGCGCGCCCGCCGTGCCCGAGCGCCTGCGGCCCGACGAGGCCCAGAAGCCGCTCTCGCAGGAGGAGGCCCTCGAAAACGCGCCCGACGCCGACGAGGGCTTCTTCCGCACGCCCAGCGCGCTGGAGTGAGCGAATCCGATCCCCCTCTGCTTCGCGCCGACGGATGCGCAGCTCGCGGGGGGAGGGATCGTAGAAGAGGCCCTGCCCGTCGTCGAGGTCGGTCTCGAAGTTGACGCCGCGCTGGTAGAGCGCCCCGATCTCCAGGTACTGCCCGAAGCCGACCTCCCCACCGTGGGGAAGGAAGATGAGCGCGAAGGCTACTCGCGCTCGAGACGCACCGTGAGCTTTCCGTCGATGCTGGACTGGCCGACGCCGTAGTCGCGCAGGTCCACGGCCTCGAGTTCGATTCCGTTCCCGTCGGAACCGGCGATGATCCGGGCGCCGTCGTCCTCGATCTGCATTCGGAAGTCCGTGCCCTCGCCGGTGGGGAAAAGCAGGTCTCCGGCGTCGCCGTTTTGCACGTCGAAGCGCAGCTCATCGTCCCGGCGCGTCACCGAGCCGCGCAGGCTGGACGAACTCGACTGGTCGTCGTCGGCCAGTTCGTAGCGAATGAAAAAATCCCCGTCTTCCGCGAAGATGCCGAGCGTAGGGGCTTCTTCCAGTTCGTCGAGCAGATCGACGTTGAAGTCGTCGGTGCTGTTGGCATCGAATAAGAACTGCTGGGCTTCGTAGGACCCGTCGACGATGCTGAGGTCGTTTTGAGGCTCGTCATCGGAGTCGCAGGCGGGCACGGCCAGCAACAGAGCTGCGAGCAAGAAAGCGAACACGCGGCGATGCAATCCGCGGGCGAAGAAGCGAGCAATCATCCGGGGGAAAGCGGTTTTGAAGCGAGGCGATCAGAGTAAACAAAACGCATTTCGATGAAGCCTCCGGGCCACGAACGGTTCCCGCCGGCGTTTCGCTTTTCCATGCAGCGGGGCGGCGGGGTTCCCTTTCGTACCGCTCGGCGAGGCGTCGAGCGGGGCGAGCGGCCGAGAAGCGCCCGTTTTCCATCGGGT
>PXTR01000120.1 GCA_003023245.1 Bacteroidetes bacterium QS_8_68_15
GACCAGCGCCGTGATGAGCAGCGAGGAGAGGCGGCGCGAGATGCCGAAGCGCCGGTGCAGGTACGCCACGAACGGGTCGAAGAGGTAGGCCAGCACGTATATCAGCCCAAAGGGCAGCAGAATCGCGCTCAGGTCTGCCAGCAGCCACAGGAGGAGCAGGAAGCCGCCGGAGACCATGACCGCGCGCACGGTGTGATGCTCGCGAAGCGGCCACAGCAAGAGTCCTCCGGCCAGCGCCAGCAGCGGCGGGCTCAGAAAGCCCCACATCGTGTAGAGCAGCATCAGAAAGAGCCCCACGCCGCCGGTCAGGAGCACCGTTTCGAAGGCCGTCAGGCGATTGTAGAGCGAGCGCGGGTCCGGCTGCCGCTCCGGTTCTTTTTCTTTTGAACCGCCGCCGCCGCCGCCGTCGGGCGCGCTCGCGTCGGGCAGGCCCAGGCGCAGGGCGGCCGTCAGGCGCTGCCGGCGGTCCGTCTCGCCGCCCTCAACGTTCTGTTCGGAGGCAACGTCCTGTTCGGAGGCGCTGACGTCGCCCGGGGCCGTATGCCCGTCTTCCCCGGCCTGCCGCGACGACGCAGCGGCCGGGGATTCCTCGGGAACGGGCGCATCGTCGCCGGCGCGCGGTTCGGATTCGGCCGGGGCGGAGTCACTCACTGCCGGACAGTTTGCTACGCTCGCGTCAGTAGAAAAGAAACCGCCTGCTTACCGCTGCTCCGACGCGCCGGGCGCCGGGAGCGTGCGCGGCGTGAGCGTCTGCATCTGGGCGCCGTCGGCCGGCTGCGAGGAACCGTCGGCCGACGTGTTCTCCTCCTCGCCGCGAGCCGCGCCGCCGTCTTCCGCATCGGGCGTCGTCGTCGCGTCGGAGGTCGCTTCTGAGGCAGACGCATTCGACGCTTCTTCCGAAGAGGGGGCATCGTCCGACGGCGACCCCTCCTCTCGCGCGGACGAGGGCGCCGTCGATTCCGCCCCTCCCTCCAACTCCTCGAAGCGCGACTCCAGTTCGTCGAGGCGTTGCTCGCGCGCATTGAGATCACGCTGCCACTCTTCGAGGTCGTCGTAGGTCGCCTCGATGGCGCTCTCGCGAATCTCGAAGTCGGCCTTTTCCATGTAGCCGCGCTCCTCGAAGTAGGGTTTGAACAGGAAGTTGTGTTTGAGCGCCTCCATATTTTCCGAGAAGCGATACGCTCCCAGCGAAGCCCACTGCGTGGCATTCTCGGCGTTGGCGAGCACGTCTTCGATGCGCTGCGTGCTGGCCAGGAGCGTATCGGTGACCGCAAGCACCCGGTTGTAGGCGCTTTCGTCGTTGAGCAGCTTGCCGAGCGTGCCCTGCCCGCGGTTCACTTTGCCGAGCACCCCCTGGAAGCCGCTGGTGGCCTCCTCGGCGCTGGCGGTGATGCGCTCGGCGCTGCCGGAGAGGTTGGTCATCAGCTGCTGCGCCTCGGCGGCGGTGGCCTCGGTCTGCTCGATGGTCGCCACGAGGCGGCTGTAGAGTGCGTCGTCGTAGATGAGCTTGCCTACCGACCCTTTCCCCTGCTGGATGTCCTGAATCGTCTGCTTCAGCTCGATGGCGACCGTGGCGAAGGTGTCGACCGTTCCCAGAAGCTGGTCGCTCGTCTCCGAGATGCTGAACGGCTCCTGCCCGCGAATCGTCCCCCCCGGCTCCACGGGGTCGAGTCTATCCTGGTCGATCCGCTGAGCGCGGGGCGGGTTGACCAGCACGACCATCATGTTGCCGCCCACCAGGCTCTGGCTTTTGATCTGCGCGACGGTGCGTTCGTTGATGAGCGGCTGAAACTCATTTTTGACGGCCATGCGCACCGTGAAGGGGCCGCCCGGCTCTTCGGGGACGACCACCTCCTCGACGCGCCCGGCGCTGGCGCCCTGGTACTGCACCGGCGCGCCGACGGTCAGGCCGGCGACGTTCTCGAACTGCGAGTTCAGGTGAAACGTGGTGCTGAAGAGAAACGACCGGCTCCCGATGGCGAAGAGCGCCACCAGAAACAACGCCAGCCCTGCGAACACGAGAATGCCTACGCGAACTTGCCGGGACATGATTGTGTGCGGGAGTGCGGGAGGGTGGGAGTGCGGAAGAAGTCGCGGTGAGAAGAACGGAAAACCTGCTTCTCTCGAGCAGAATGCCGCATCCCGAAAAAAAGCTCCAATCTTCTGCCTTCAACCTGCTAATCACCGAAGAAGTTGCGGAGCGTCGGGTGGTCGGAGCGTTTCAGTTCGTCGAGCGTGCCGCTTTCGAGGATTTCGCCCTCGTAGATGAAGTGCGCCCGGTCGGTGATGATGTCGGCGCAGAGCAGGTCGTGCGTAATGGCGACGGAGGTGATGCCGCGCTCGTCGCGGAGGCGCACGATCAGCTCGGCGACGGTGCGCACCGACACGGGGTCGAGGCCGGTCGTCGGTTCGTCGTAGAGCAGAATTTCCGGCTGGAGAATGATCGCGCGCGCCAGCCCGACGCGCTTTTGCTGCCCGCCGCTGAGCTCGGCGGGAAACTTCGGAGCGGCGTGCGCGAGGTTGACCCAGCTCAGGGTTTCCTCGATGCGGTCCTCACGCTCGTCTTCCGAGAGGTCGGAGTGGCGGTTGAGGAAAAAGTTCATGTTTTCTCGCACGCTCATCGAGTCGAAGAGCGCCCCGCCCTGAAAGAGATAGCCAATCGAGAGGCGCAGGTTGTCGAGTTCGTCGCCGCTCATCTCGTCCACGCGCCGGCCCTTCACCCAGGGTTCGCCCTCGTCGGGCGTCAGCAGCTTGACGACGTGCTTCAGCAGCACGCTCTTGCCCGCCCCCGAGCCGCCCATCACCACCGCCGAGGTGCCCTTCTCGACGGAGAGGGACGCGCCGTTGAGCACGTCGAGGGAGCCGAACGATTTGTACAGGTCGCGCAGCTCGATGATCGTGCCTTCCGGCGGCGGGCCGCTGCCTTTGGGTTGCACTTCTGCGGAAGCGGAATTCGCTTCGGAAGCGGACGCCGCGGAGGCGTTGCGCGGCGGGTCGCCCGACGGCGCGTAGGCCGCCTCGTCCGGCGCCGCTGCGTCCGGGGCCTCGCCGCGGCGCTCCGTCTCGGTCGTCTCTGCCTCGGCCATGATGGGGGTAGTCGTTGGGTCGTTATACCAATTGCGAAAGTTGATTGTGCATTTTGGTGTTTTCGCTTTTGTAGGGACGCCTCGGCGAGGCGGTACGTGTTTAGCGTAGCTTATTTCGGACCTGATCGACCCCTTTTGTCTCCGACATTTTCCCCTATCCAGGGGAAAAGCTTTTCCAGCTGAATCTCTCCCCCTGGATAGGGGAAGATGCCGGTAGGCAGAGGGGGTTGACGAGTCTTGCGCTAAACAGATACGCGAGGCGTCTCTACGGTCGTATTTCAGCGTTGCGGTGCGACCAAAAAGTGCACAATGATCCGTAGCAAATGGTATTA
>PXTR01000121.1 GCA_003023245.1 Bacteroidetes bacterium QS_8_68_15
ACCAGCGAGACGACGATGAGGGCAAGAGCGAAGAGAAGCGCAGGGTTTTGCGAGGAAAGGCGGAGCATCGCTTGAGCGGGCGCTTTGAAGGCGCGTCGGAGGAGAGTCCTTAATCTATCGCAGGACGTTCCGGAATGAAAGCGTCCGCAGCGCGACAGAAAAGAGCGTTACGTGATCGCGCGACGGAAGGCGCGCAGGTCAGCCGGGCGGCGGCGGGGCGCTCGTCGAGTCGTTCTTCGGAGCGGGCGGCTCGACGCGGCGGCCGAGGGTCACGTGGATGACGGGTTCCTGGCGTTCGTAGATGGACAGGAGCCGCTCCTCGTCCTGCATCTCCAACAGGGAACGACCCATCACGGCCTTGATCTTGCGCGCGTGCTTTTCGCCGAAGTCGACGTACGCTTCGTAGAGCTGCCGCCGGAGCAGCGTCTCGTCCAGCGGCTTCGCCTGCGCCTGGGCCGAATCGAGCGCGGCGCCCGTGGCGAGCGTGTCGTGGACAGCGGCGTAGTGGAACCATTCGTAGAATATGTCGAAGGAGGTGCCGTATTCGTGCGAGCTTTGCCCCGCGGCGGCATTGACGCTGACCCCGCTGATGGCCGCCTGGTCCTGGCCGCTTCGCAGGATGTTGGTCAGGATGAAGCGGTAGGGCGGGAGGCCGTGTCGGCGGAGGTGATTTTGAAAGCGCCGTCCGAGGCGCTCCAGGGCGTGCTTCGTGGAGGGCACGACCAGCGGCACAGCGTAGCCCATTGCCGGGTCCACGATATAGTAGTCGTTCGTGTACAGGCGGAGGACCGTGCTGTCGCCCCGGTTTTCGAGATCGGCGGCGGCGCGGCGGGTGCGCACCGGGTCGATGCCGAGGCGACGCGCCCGCGCCATGTGGGTGTCCTGAAGGTAGGCGCGCAGGCGTCGCTTTTCGGCGGCGGTGAGCGGCTCGACGGTCTGAAACAGCGAGTCGGTCCGCGCGATGCGGCGGCGGGCCAGCCGGAGTGCGCGGCGCTGAGCGGGCGAGCGCTCGCCGGCGGCCGAAGCCGTGTCGGGGGTCGTCGTGTCGGACGCTCCGGGGGCCGCGGTGGGGGGTTCTTCGGAAGGCGATTCGGCCGGGCCGCAGCCGGAGAAGCTCAACAGGGCGGCGGCAGTTGCGAGAACGAGCGCGAGGCGCATCTGGCGTCGAGGAAGAGGCAGAGCGGAGAAAATCACATCCGCTCTTCACGAAACGGAGGCGCGGCGCAGGCGGTCCATGAGGGCGCGTCCGAGGCCCGTGTCCGCGACGGCTTGCGCGCAGATCACGTCGCAGCCGGCGGTGTCGGCCGCGCGGAAGAAGGCGAAAAGCGCGCGGGCGTACGCTTCGACGTTTTCGCACACTTCAACGCGGGCAAAGGCGCCCTCGCCGGCGGGCGCGGTAAGGCCGATGTAGGCGCGGCGTCCGGCGTCGGCCGAAGGCGGCGGAGGCGGCGGTTCGTTCACGACGACGACGCGCGCGTCGGGGGCGTAGTGGCGGTGGCGCGTGCCGGGGCTGCGCGCGGCGTGTTCGCTCCCTTCGGACGCGTCCTCGGCGCCGACGGGCGGGCGGATCGTCGCGTCGGGCAGGGCCGCGCGGAGAGCTTCGAGTGTCGTCGCGCCGGCGCGCAGGACGCCGAGCGGGTCGATCGTGCAGTCCACGACGGTCGATTCGAGGCCCGCTTCGGTCGGTGGGCCTCGCAGGATCGCTTCGACGCGGCCGCCGAGGTCGTCGCGGGCGGCCTGCCAGGTCGTCGGGCTGGGGCGGCCAGAGCGGTTGGCCGAGGGGGCAGCCACGGGCGTGGCGCAGGCCGCGAGAAAACGCTGCGCCACCGGCAGGCGCGGCATCCGCACGCCGGGGAAAAAGCGCTCCACGAGCCGCTCGGCAGCGGGGGGCACGGTGCGGGCGACCTGCGTGATGTGCTCGCGCGCGGCGACGTGCACGATCAGCGGGTTGTCGGCGGGACGGCCCTTCGCCTCGAAGACCCCGCGCACGGCCTCGGCGTCGAAGGCGTCAGCCCCGAGGCCGTAGACCGTTTCGGTGGGAAAGACCACGCGCTCGCCGTCGCGCAGCGCGGCAGCGGCCTCGTCGGTAGAACGGGTGAGGCGCGTTTGCACGGGGGGGCGTGCGCAGGAGGGGGCGGACGGTTCGGGCCGAGCCCGTCGTCTATCGTCTCTCGTCACTCGAACAGCCCCTGAAACTTCGTCGCCAGCGGGATCGAGCCGTCGACCGACAGGTCGCCCTGCATCATGAGCTGCATGGGGTTGGCCTCGCCGTTGTTGATGGCGACCCCGTCGTCGGCGCTGGTGGTAAGGGTCGTGTCGGGGGCGTCGTGCGCGCCTTCCTCGACGGTGAGCGTCTGGTCTTCGACGGCCGCGTAGTACGGGCCGCCGCCCTCGCCGGTAAGATTCAGCTGAACGACACCGTCGACGCCTTCGGCCTTTTCTTCAGGATTGAAGCGTTCGGGGTAGGCGTCCAGCAACGCGTCGACGGTTTCGTAGCGAAGCATCTTTTTGGGGAGAGGGACGGGAGAAGAGGGCGAGTTCAGGAATCGCGCCGGTACGGCTGTACCAGGCGCAGGTCGGGGATGGGTCCGTAATGCTTTTCGTTGAAGGTATGCAGCGCTTCATCGAGGCCGACGGCCGTGACGCCGATGAGCGTGTCGACGATGCCGGTGCCGTGAGTGAGATGGATCTCTGCAAAGAGCGCAAGGGCGTCGTCGTAGGCGCCTCGCCGAGGCCAAATGACGTCGTAGGGGCGCAGTTCTTCTCGAAGGGTGCGCATCTCTTCGCCATCATCGCACCCCGCCATCAATTCCATGACGGCAAAACCGGGGAGAACGATGCGTTCCTCCTTCACGCCTTCCAGCCAGCTCAGCGCAGGCGGGTAGCGACGGAGTACGTCTACCATGACGTCGGCATCAGGAAGAATCACGACTCAGGTCGAGCTTTTCGAGTTCTTTCTCGATGTGCGGACGGCGCTGCGCCTGTTCTCGCAACTGACGCGCGTACTCCGGGCTATCCGGGAGTTCGTCGTCGCGGTGTTCCCAGAGGCCGACGAGCTTCGATTCGAGCAGGGTGCCGGCTGTGCCCTTCTTTTCGGCAGGCTCCGCATCGGTAGGCTCTGTATCGCCCTGATCAGAGTGAGAAGGAGCATGCTTTTGCGCAAGCACGATCACTTCCACCTCGTCGCCGGGGGCGAAGGGCACGTCGCGCAGCGCCACTTCTCCGTTTTCGTCGACAGTGGTGCGGGTCCGGTGCGCTTCCATAGCGGAGGCGGGGTCTTTCGTCGAAACAAGCGCGCTGTGCGTACGCTGCTGCGCGCCGGTGTGTTGCGCTTCTGGGCGTCGTCGCGTCGCTACCGCCCGCCGGTCGGCGTTTGCTCCGGCGGCTCCGTCGCCTTCAGCGCGCGCTCGCCGCAGCGGACGGTCGGGCCGAGCGCAACGGAGGTCCAGTCCGATAAGTTGTGTAATTAGCCGTTTCGTCAGGCAGGGTGTTCAGGCTGCTACAGGTAGCGGTCGAGGGTCAGCACGCATCACGACGACCCAAACACCGCCAGCAGCAGCCCCGCCGCAAACAGCGGTCCCCACAGAAACCACGCCCCGCCGCCGACCGCCGCGACGGCCCCGCCGATCACGAAGGCCCCCGCCAGGATGCCGCTGCGCACCCCCTCCCATGGCGCGCTCGAGGGCGGTGGACGGTTCAGGCGCTCCTCGACGAAGCCCGCGCCCTCCGCCAGGAGCTGCGGCAGGTCCACCGCCAGGTCCACCATCTCCGGCGCGTTCGACAGAAGCTCACGGCTCACCTTGCGCGGGTCGAAGCGGCGGCGGAAGATGCGCTCCACGTGCCGCCGCGAGACGGCCGTGATGTCCAGCTCCGGCTCCATCATGCGCCCGACGCCCTCGTAGGTGATCAGCGCCTTGACCATCAGCGTCATCTCGACGGGGAAGAAGATGCGGTACTTGCCGCCGAGGGAAAGCGACTCCAGGATTAGCTGCGCGACCGAGAGCTCCGAGCGGCGGCTGCCCTGCATCCGAAAGCGGCGCACCAGGTCGCCTACCGCGCGGCGGAAGCCCTGCGGGTCGGCCCCCTCCCCGAGATGCGCCATGCCGAGCAGGTAGCGCGTGGCGTTTTCCACGTCCCCGCGCACCAGCGCGTAGAAGTAGTACAGCAGGTTGCGCTTGGTCTTCTGGCCGAAGCGGCCCACCATCCCGAGGTCGATAAAGCCGACCTGGAGGGGCTTCTCGTCGTCGTCCTCATTGGGCAAAATCACGAGGTTGCCGGCGTGCAGGTCGGCGTGGAAGAAGCCGTCCTGGTAGAGCATGCGAATGATCGCCTCCGCGCCGAGGTCGATGACGCGCTCGCGGGTGGCCTCGCCGAGGGCCAGCGCCTCGTCGGAGCCGGGCTTGAGGCCGCGCAGGAACTCCATCGTCAGCACGTCACCGGTCGAGAGGTCGTGGTAGATGTCCGGAAAGACGATGCCGGGCGTGTCCGCGAAGTTGGCCGCGAAGATCTCGGCGTTGTCCGCCTCGAAGGTGTAGTCGAGCTCCTTCTTGGTGTAGGCGCTGAACTCCTCGATGATCTGCTGCGGCTGGTAGCGCGGAAGGACCCACTGGAGCAGGACGCCCACCGCTTCGAGCAACTTCAGGTCGCTGGTGATGACCTCACGGATGCCCGGCTTGATGACTTTGAAGACGACCTTCTCGCCGCCGGGGGTTTCGGCCAGGTGCGCCTGTGCGATCGACGCGGAGCCGAGCGGCTCTTTGCGCACGCGGCGGAAGATTTGGTGCAGCGGGCGCTCCAGGTCGCGCTCCAGGATGTGCTTCACCTGCCGGAACGGCGCCTCCGGCAGTTGGTCCATCAGGCTCGACAGCTCGCCGGTGATCGTGGACGGCAAGAGGTCCTCGCGCAGCGCCATGATCTGCCCCAGCTTGATGAAGGTGGGGCCTAAGATTTCGAGTCGCCGCCGCAGCTGCCTGGCGAAGGGCAGGTCGCGCAGCGAGCGCTTGACGACGGGCCGCGCCAGGAAGGCGGCAAAGCGGGCGGGCAGGTGGTTGAAGCCGCCGCGCTCGCCGGGCGGCAGCGCGCGCACGTAGGCGAGAATGCCGCCCAGAAGCAACCCCAGCACGTGCCGGTAGACGGTGAAGAACCGCTTGAACGCGCCCCGGTAGGGCGCCAGTGGG
>PXTR01000122.1:0-3323 GCA_003023245.1 Bacteroidetes bacterium QS_8_68_15
ATGAAAAGTACGAGGTGCGCACCTGGGACTGGGACGACGAGGAGTCGCTCCAGCCGCTGTTTACGAACATCAACCGCATCCGCCGCGAGAACGAAGCCTTGCAGCACCTGCGCGGCCTGCGCTTCCACGAGACGCACGACGACCACTTGATCGCCTACACGCGCCAGGCGCGCGACGACGAGAACGAGGTGGGCAACTTGATTCTCGTGGTCGTCAACCTCGACTACGAGCACGCCCATGCCGGCGGCGTCGCGCTTCCGCTGAAGGAACTGGGCCTGCCGACGGGCGCCCCCTTCACCGCGCACGACCTGCTCACGGACGAACGCTACCAGTGGCAGGGGGCGTGGAATTACGTTCGCCTGGATCCGACCGAATCGCCCGTGCACGTTTTTCGGCTCGAACCCGAAGCGTGACGCCGTTTCTCGCAATGCGTCCGGCGTCGCCCTTCCGCCGATCCGAATTTCCCCAAACCGCGAAGCATGGCGAGCGATTTCATGAACGACCCGCGCTGGTACAAGGACGCGGTCATTTACGAACTGCACGTGCGCTCCTTCTTCGACGCCACCAACGACGGCGTGGGCGACTTCGAAGGGCTGCGCCAGAAACTGCCGTATCTTTCGGGGCTGGGCGTCAACACGCTCTGGCTGCTGCCCTTTCTGGAAAGCCCGCTCAAAGACGACGGCTACGACATCAGCGACTACTACAGCGTGCTCGACATGCACGGCACGCTCGACGACTTCAAAGCCTTTCTCGGCGAGGCCCACGAGCGCGACATGCGCGTCATCACCGAGCTGGTGCTGAACCACACCTCCGACCAGCATCCGTGGTTTCAGGCGGCGCGCGACCCCGACAGCGACAAGCACGACTGGTACGTCTGGAGCGAGACGACCAACCGCTACAAAAACGTGCGCGTCATCTTTACCGATACCGAGCACTCCAACTGGAGCTGGGACCAGAAGGCCGGCAAGTACTACTGGCACCGCTTTTTCTCTCACCAGCCGGACCTCAACTACGACCACCCGGCGGTGCGCGAGAAGATGAAGGAGGTCATGTTCTACTGGTTCGACATGGGCGTCGACGGCCTCCGCCTCGACGCGGTGCCGTACCTCTTCGAGCGGGAGGGAACCCATTCGGAAAACCTCCCGGAAACGATCGACTACGTCAAGGAGCTGCGCGCGGCGGTGGACGAGCGCTACGGGCCCGGCAAGGTGCTCCTCGCCGAGGCCAACCAGTGGCCGGAGGAGACGCTGCCGTACTTCGGCGAAGACGAGGAGACGGGGGAGAGCACCGGCGTGCAGATGGCGTTTAACTTTCCCATCATGCCGCGCATGTACATGGCGCTGCGCCGCGAAAACCGGCGCCCGCTCGTCGAGATGCTCGAACGGACCGGCGAGATCCCCGACGACGCGCAGTGGGCTATCTTCCTGCGCAACCACGACGAACTGACGCTCGAAATGGTGACCGACGAGGAGCGCGACTACATGTACCACGAGTACGCCGCCGACCGGCGCTTTCGGATCAACGTGGGGATCCGGCGCCGGCTCACGCCGCTCCTGGGCGGGGAGCGCCGCCGCATCGAACTGATGAACGCCCTTCTGATGAGCCTGAAGGGCAGCCCCATTCTCTACTACGGCGACGAGATCGGGATGGGCGACGACCCGTTCCTGGGGGACCGCGACGGGGTGCGCACCCCCATGCAGTGGTCGCCCGACAAGAACGGCGGCTTTTCCCGCGCGCCGCACCACCGCCTCTTCAAGCCGCCCATCAACCGTGGGCCGTACAGCTACGAGTTCGTCAACGTCGAGGACGCCGAGCAGGACGAGCACTCCCTGCTCCATTTCACGCGGCGGCTGCTGGCGCTGCGCGGGCAGTACGCGCAAGTCTTCGGGCGCGGCTCCTTCGATTTGGTCGCGGTGGAAAACCAGTCCGTCCTCGTCTTCCTTCGCGAATACGACGGCAAGCAGGTCCTCGTCGCCGCCAACCTCTCGCGCTACGCGCAGTCGCTGCACCTGCCGGCCGAAGAGCGCTTTACGGGGCTGGTGCCCGTCGAACTGTTTGGGAAAAGCGCCTTCCCGCCCATCGGACGAGCCCCCGAAGCGGGCGAGCCGGTGGAGCACGGTGAGCCTGCGAAGAATGGCGATGGCGCGCCGGAGCGTAGCCCGGAGCCGTACCACCTCGTCGTGGCGCCGCACGGGTTTTACTGGTTCGAGCTGCGGTCCGAACAGGCGCTGCTGGAGGAAGCCGAGCGCCGCCGACAGGTTCAGCAGGAAGAGCACCCCGGCGCCCTGCCGATGCTGGAGGTCGAAGACGGCGTCGAAAACCTGCTCGTGCCCACGATGGCGCGCGGGCGAGGTCCCGAGCGCTTCGAGGGCGTCTTGCCGGACTACGTCTCGAAGCAGCGCTGGTTTGGCGCGAAAGGCGAGCACGTCGAGCGCGTCAGCGTAGCGGATGCGGTGCGCCTGCAAGCCGAGCCGTACCCGGTGTACCTCACCATCCTCAACGTGCGGCTGGCCGAAGAGTCGATCTTCTACGCGCTTCCGCTGGCCGTCTCCTACGACCGCCCCGAGGAGCGCCTCGAGGAGTGGCCCCGCGCGGTCATCGCCTGGATCGACGGCCCGCGCGGACGCGGCCTGCTGCACGACGCCACAGTGCGCCGCGACTTCTGGTCGACCCTCTTCGCGTGGTGGAAGTCCGGCCACCGCGGGCGCTCGCTCAGGGGCGTCTACGAGTCGAGCCTGGCCGACGCCGCCCGCGGGGCCGAGCCGGACGAGATTCGCCTGCTAACCGGCGAGCAGAGCAACACCGCCGCCGTCATCAACGGGCAGTTCTTCGTCAAGCTCTACCGCCGCCTCGAACAGGGGCCGCACCCGGAGCCGGAGATGCTCGAATACCTCACCGAGAGCGGATTTTCGTTCGTGCCGCAGCTGTTGGGCTCCATCGAGTTTCGGCGAGGGCGTTCCACGAGCTACCCGCTGGGCCTCTTGCAGGAAGCGCTCCCCGTCGAGAGCGACGGCTGGCACTACGCCCTCGACGTGGCCGAGCGCTTCTTCGACCGCATCGCGGGGCAGAAGCTGCCCGAGGAGGCGCGCCTCCCCGGCGAGACGAACGGCGGCGGATTCCCCGACGACCCCGCGCCCGCCTGGCTCGAAGAGGTCGCCCCCGAGCTGCTCTCGATGGCGCACGTCCTCGGCGTGCGCACTGCCGAGATGCACCGCCGCCTCGCCGACGCCGACGCCCCCAATCTGCACCCCGAAGAAAGCACCGCCGCCGACGCCGACGCGCTGGCCGACCGCGTCCGCGACGCCCTGGAGCGCACCCGCCCG
>PXTR01000122.1:3568-4642 GCA_003023245.1 Bacteroidetes bacterium QS_8_68_15
AGCGGGAAGAAGCTGCTGAAGCCGCCTCGGACGGCGGTTCGTCTCCCGGTGAAGCGGCGGCCGGGGACGAAACAGCGGCTTCTTCCCCTGCGCCCGCTGCTGCCGCTGCGTCTGCGCAGAACGGCGCGCCCGAGGCGTCCACGGAAGAGGCCCCCTCCTCCGCCGACGACGAAGCGCTCGAAGGCTGGACCGAGGCGCTGGTGCACTGGTGCCAGCTCCTGTTCCTCGACGGCTACAGCGACACGGCCACCGGCGCGGCCGACACCGACGCCGCCGCCGCCGACACCTCTGCCGAGGGCGACGCCGAAACCGCCGCGGCGGGGCCGCTGCTGGGCGACCTCGACGAGCACCGCCTCCTGCTGTGGGCCTACCTGCTCGACAAGGCGCTCTACGAGGTGCGCTACGAACTGAACCACCGCCCCTCGTGGATGGGGCTCCCGCTGCGCGGATTGAAGCGGCTCCTGGCGGAGCCGGCAGACGACGGGCGCCCCAAGAAGCCTGTGCTGCTTTAGCAGTGCACGCGCACCGCAAGGGCATGACACGAGGCCCGTCGCTGACGCTCCCAGCGCCGAGGACGGCGGACGACGACTCCCCTGTCACCGAAGACGCGCGTCAGTCAGAAGAGACGGCCCCCACATAAGCGCCCGCGTACCTGCCGGCGACCTGAAAAAAGGGCGGAAACGTATTCTGTAAACCGTAGGTAGTGGCACAATGCACCACAAGGCATGACACAAGGCCCCATTGTGCCCCGTCGAAGGCGAAAAACGCGCGCCGTCCCTACGCGACGCCGTTCCCCGAACAGTTTTTTTATCACCCTGCGGGCGTGATGCGCCACAGGGGCATGACACAAGGCCCCATCACGCCCCTACATTTCGTGACCGCCCATGCCTCGACTGACTGACGACGACTTTCACCTCTGGAACGAGGGCACGTACTACAAAAGCTACGACCGCCTCGGTGCGCACCCCAACCAGCAGGGCACCTGGTTCCGCGTCTGGGCGCCCAACGCCGATCACGTCGAGGTCATCGGCGACTTTAACGACTGGCTCGGGGACGACCTCGACTGGGCCGGCG
>PXTR01000123.1 GCA_003023245.1 Bacteroidetes bacterium QS_8_68_15
TGAGGTATGGCGAAAACCAATCAAACCAGCGTGTCATCCCGCACTTGATGCGGCGCCGCGAAGCAAGTGCTCCCGGGGCGGATCTCCCTCGGTTTGGCTGCCAATAATCCGAATGAGATTCCGGATCGGGGTCCGGAATGACACATTTTCTGATAGGTCACAACTTGGGTTGCGTATTGCGTGATGCGTGCCCCCCTCCCTGCCGACGCCGGAAAAGCACGCAGGGGGCCACGCCTTTTGAGAGACGACCCCCCTCCCCCTTTCCCTCTGTCGCAGGCCGGCACATCACGAATCACGCGACACGAATCACGCGACACGCTCAGCCACGTGCGCGGCGAATTCCTCCGTCGAAGCAGTGCCGCCGACGTCGGAGGTGAGCACCGCACCTTCGCGGTACGTCTCGTAAACCGCGTCGTCGAGGGCGCGGGCGGCACCGTCTTCGTCGAGGTGGTAGAGCATCATCACCGCCGTGCGCAGCAGCGCGGTCGGGTTGGCCTTGCCCTCCCCCGCGATGTCGGGCGCGGAGCCGTGGACCGCCTCGAAGACGGCTTCGTCGTCGCCAATATTGGCGCCGGCCGTCACGCCGAGCCCACCGACGAGCCCGGCCCCGAGGTCCGAGAGAATGTCTCCGAAGAGGTTGGTCGTGACCACGCAGTCGTACTGCTGCGGATACATCACCATCTGCATGGCCATGTTGTCGATGATGCGGTCTTCGTACTCCACATCGTCGGCGTATTCGGGCGCGAGGCCTTCCCCGACTTCCAGAAACAGCCCGGTCGAGCTTTTCAGAATGTTGGCCTTGTGCGCGAGCGTGACCTTCTTCCGGCCGTGCTTCTTGGCGTACTCGAAACAAAACCGGATGATGCGCTCCGAACCGGCTCGCGTCACCCGCGCGATGGAGTCGGCGATCTGAAGGCGCTCGTCGAAGGTTTCGACGCCGGAGTAGAGCCCCTCGGTGTTTTCCCGGACGATGATCAGGTTCACGTCGTCGAACGGCGTCTCGATGCCCGGCAGGCTCTGGCAGGGGCGTACGTTGGCGTAGAGATCGAGCTCCTGACGCAGCTGCACGTTGACGCTGGTGAAGCCCTCGCCGACGGGCGTGGTCACGGGTCCTTTCAACGCTACCCGGTTCTCGCGGATCGAATCGAGCACCTCCTCGGGCAGCTCGTCGCGCCCCGCCTCGACGGCGGCGGCGCCCACTTCCTCGAACCGCTCCCACTCGAAGTCCACGCCCGTCGCCTCGAGCACCTGGAGCGTCGCGTCCGTCACTTCCGGGCCGATCCCGTCGCCGGGAATGACCGTAACAGGGTAAGCCATGCGTTCGTGAGGCGTGGTTCGTGAGGCGTGGTTCGTGAGGCGTGGTTCGTGAGGCGTGGTTCGTGAGGCGTGTCGCGTTGCACGTTCTACGTGTCACGCGCATTACGCAACAAAAAAGCTCCACCGCCCGCCGCAGCAGAGCCTCTCCGGGGCGAGCGCGCGCGGCGTCGTCAGCCGCCCTGTTCCTCCTGGTTCGAAGCATAGTTGATGCGCAGGGCATTGGCGTCGCGCAGTTCCTGTTCCACGTCGCGCAACATGCCCGCCTCGGCTTCCTGGTCCACCTTGAACGAGACGATCAGGCGCGGCTCCTCCTCGATCTTGCGCTGCATGATGCCCTGAATGTTGCTGACGTCTTGAATCAACGCATCGTCGACCTGCACGCCCGTCTGCCCGCTGCCTTTGACGTTGCCCTTCTTCGGGCCGATGTAGACGTAGCTGATCAGGCGCTTCTGCTCGATCTTTTCGAGCGACTGCGCCTGCGGCAGCGAAGTCTTGACCTTCACGTTGGTCTGGCGCATCACCGTGCTCACCATGAAGAAGATGAGCAGCATAAAGATAATGTCCGGCAGCGACGAAGTGGGGATCCCCTGATCGCCCGCGTCGGCCGATTCTTTCTCGAAGTGGCCGGAGTCGGCATTCATGGCGAAAGCAGAAAACGTGAGCAGAAAAAGGCTCTGCGGCGAACGATGCGACGCCGCAGGAAAACGGGCAGGACGCTTGCTTCTGCCGAACGCGCCGGGACTTCAGGAAGAGCCGCCGCCGCCGCCCTCACCGCCGGACGGCTCAGCAATGGATATGTTGAGCGGAATCTTCTCGCGAATCAGGTCGTCCTGCTCCGGCCCTAGGCCTTCTTTGTACGCCTGGTAGCTGTCGTGGCCCTGCGCCTTGGCGCGCTTGTCGTAGATGGCGTTGTAGGAGGCCTTCACCTCGTCGAGCGCGTTGATGTACATGTTGTACGGCGTCGCCCGGTCCGTCTTAACCGAGACGAGCGCGTCGTCGGGCGTCTCGGAGTAGTCAGGGTTTTCGCCTTTGTTGAGCACGTGCTTGCGCACCTCCCGCTCGATCTGCTCTATTGAGGACGCTTTTTCTTCGATGAGCACCTGCCCCTCCGCGTTGACGAGGATCTTGAGCATGTTGCGGTCTTTTACCGGCGGGGGATCGGCGTCTTCCGGCAGCGGCGGCGGCAGCGTCATGCCGATCCCGGTGTCCGTGTCGAAGGTGGTCGTGATCAGAAAGAAAATCAGCAGCAGAAAGGAGATATCGGCCATCCCGGCCGTGTCGATCTCTCCGTCCGTGCGATCTTCGTCTTTTTTGTCGAGCAGACCGGCCATGGCGCGTTGCGGGTAGGCTGTTCAGAGAAGCTGGGTAAAAGGGAAACGCCGGCAGGCGTCGGGGTTTCTTGGCGTGTTGCGTAAAACGTATTGCGTAAGGACAGAAGCTTGCCGGCGACCTGCTTTTCTTTACCGGCGAGCACGATCCCCGTACGCTTTACGTAAATAGCCCCCACACGCTCGCCCCGAGAAGGGCCAGCAGACCCAGGGCGAACATGACGACCACCGTCCACATGGCCGCCAGCGCCCAGGTGCTCATCATCAGCCCCAGCAGCGCGAAGATCACGAACGGCACGGCTATGAGGCCGATGGTCAGCGGGCGTACCTTGCCCTGCACGAGGTTGCGCAGGCCGAAGACGAGAATGCAGGCCGCTCCCAGCCCGATGACGATGATGATGGCCCAGACGGCGTAGGGTACGAGTGTGTTCATTCCTCAGGTAGGTACGTTTGTAAGCTCGAGCGTGCGGGCACGTGCGCGGCAGCGGGAAACGCGGGAGGAAACGTCCTCCACGGCGCCCCCTGCCTCTCCACTTGCCTACATGCTCGTCGTCGTCTGGTCGTCCTCCGGTTCGTCGTCGGCCGTCGACACCTCGCTCTTGGCGGTGGTGCTGGAGTCGATAGCATCAGCATCGTCGCTGCTCGATCTG
>PXTR01000124.1 GCA_003023245.1 Bacteroidetes bacterium QS_8_68_15
CGCGGAAGCGACAGAATGCGGGCACGAGGAGCGTATTTTGCGCAAGCCAGCGTGCTGTGGGAAACCGGCGCGCTGCGGGAAAGATGCACATGCGCCGGGAGGCGTCTTGGCGAAGTACTAACAAACTCGCCGGCGGCGCGTCAGGTACGCACGAACGTATATTTCCACCAAATGCGCTGGTGTTGCTTTTTGCTTCGGCACCTTTCCCCGCCTTTTTCCTCCGACGCTTCCCCACCCGTGATGTCTTTTCCGTTTGCCATTCGCTCCGCCGACACGCGCCGCCGTGCTTCGGCCTCGCTGGGCATGCTCCTTCTCGCCGGCGCCCTGCTTCTGCTGACCGGGTGCGGCGAGGGAGGAGCGTCCGACTCCGAGGAAGGCGCGCCCTACACCATCGGCGAGCCGCTCAGCGACTCGACGATCGTGGCCGTCTCCCAGGCCGGCGACGTGACCGACACGCTCACCTCCGCCGACTTCGAGCGCGAGATGAACAGCCTCTCGCGCCGGCTCACGCGCCGCCCGCTCGCGCGCCTGCCCGACTCGGTGCGCCAGCGCGTGCAACGCTACGCCGTGCTCTCGTTTCTGAGCCGCACCGCGCAGACCGCCGAGGCGCAACAACGCGGCCTCTCCCCCGACTCCGGCGCCGTGGCGGCTGAGCTTGCCAAGCTGCGCCAGCGGATGGGGGGCGACTCGACGATGCAGGCGCGCCTCGCCCAGAGCGGCATGAGCATGAAAAAGCTCCGCGCGAACATCCAGCAGCAACTGCTTTCGCGCTCGCTGCAAGAAGCGCTTTCGCAAGAAGCGCCCGACCCGTCGGCCGAAGAGGTCCAGCAGTACCGCCGCGAACAGGCGCAGCAGGTGCGCGTCGAGCAGATTCTGTTCGGCATTCCGCCGGGGGCCGGGCCGGGCCAGCGCGACAGCGTGCAGCAGCGCGCCCAGGCCGTGCTCGACAGCATTCAGAGCGGCGAAGCGGACTTCGCCCAGCTGGCCGCGCGCTACGGCCGGGGCGAGGACGGTTCGCTGGAGCTGGAGGGCTACCAGACGCGCGAGCAGTTGGGCAGCCAGTTCGCCCGCCGCGGGCAAAATCCCGCCGACGCCACCTTCGTCCAGCAGGCTTTCGCGCTGGAAGACTCCGGCGCCGTGGCCGACGAACCGGTGCGCACGCGCTACGGCTACCACCTGATCCGCCAGACCGGCCGACGCACCGGCGCGCTCCCGGATTCCGCCCAGGCCGCACAGCAGCTCGCCCAGCAGCAGCGCTCCGAGTATCTCAACGAGCAAATCCGCGCGCTGATCGGCGAGGCGACGATCCGCCTCAACCCCGACCGCGTCACCGCCGATATGACGCAGCCGCTCCAAGACACCACCGATGGCGGCGGCGGCGGCCCGGCCAGCCCGTCGTGACGTGAAACGTGATGCATGACACGTGGTGCGTGGCCGATTCAGCCCGAAGCGTTTGCGTTTTCTTCTCTATCGGCGAGAGCCATTCCACCAGCGTTGACGCCCGAATGTGCTTTCGACGACCGCAAACCGTCAACCTCACGTGTCGCGCATCACGAAACACGCATCATTTTGACGTGCGGCAGGCCGACTTCGGTGAAGCGCTCCCCGCGCCGCTCGAAGCCAAAATCGGCGTAGAAGTCCTCCAGGCGGGCTTGCGCGTGTACCATCTGCACGTCCAGGCCCGCTCGCTGGGCCTCGCGGATGGCGCGCCGGACGAGCGCCCGTCCGTGTCCGCGTCCCCGGTGTGATGGGAGCACGGCGAAGCGCTCCAGCTTGGCCGCCGGCGTGCCGCTGCTCGTCCGCACGGCCCGCCAGCGCGCGACGGCGACCGCTTCGCCGCCCTCCTCCTCCGCGTAGCCGACAAGGTGACGGCTCTCGGCGTCGTGCGCGTCGAACTCCTCCTCCGGCGGGCAGTCCTGCTCCTCGATGAAGACGCGCCGACGGATCGCCTTCGCCGCTTCCCAGGCGTCTTCGCTCTCGACGGGGGTGATGTGCATGGGGGTGGAAGGAAGGTTTTTCCGCTTTCGGACGAGCGCAACCCCGCCTCCGCTGCTCACGATTTGCAGGCGTTCTCCGAAACTCGCTCTGCGCGGCGGCGGTTCACTGCGTGAGGGCTTTCGGAGACGCCGCGCGCCTTATGCAGACGCCCGTGTACCTCGACTACAACGCCACGACGCCCGTCGCCGAGGCGGCTGTCGCGCGGATGCAGCCGTACTTGCGCGAGCGCTTCGGCAACCCCTCCAGCAGCGGCCACGCCTTCGGCTGGATGGCCGAGGAAGCCATCGAGCTGGCGCGCGAAGAGGTCGCCGCGCTGATCGGCGTGGACGCGGGCGATGCCGCCGACGCGCTCACCTTCACCAGCGGCGCGACCGAGGCGCTCAACCTCGCCCTCAAGGGCGTGATGGACGCCTATCGGCCAAAGGGACGCCACCTCGTCACCTGCCAGACCGAGCACAAGGCCGTGCTCGACACGGGGCGCTTTCTGGAAGAACAGGGCGCAGACGTGACCCGCCTCCCCGTCGGCGCCGACGGCCGCCTCGACCCGGAGCGCTTCGCCGACGCGCTTACGGAGGAGACCGTCCTCGCCTGCGTGATGCGCGCCAACAACGAGACGGGCGTCCTCCAGCCGACGCGCCGGCTGGCCGAGATCGCGCGTGAGGCGGGCGTCCTCTTCCTCACCGACGCCACGCAAGCGGCCGGCAAGATTCCGGTAGATGCGCCGGCGGAGGCGGATCTGATGGTCGCTTCGGCGCACAAGTTTTACGGTCCGAAGGGCGCGGGCGTGCTCTACCGCAGCCGCCGCCGGCCGCGCGTGCGCCTCACCCCGCTCGTTCACGGCGGCGGGCAGGAAGACGGCCTGCGCGGCGGCACGCTCAACGCGCCCGCCCTCGCCGGTATGGGCGCCGCCGCCGAGCGGGCCCGCGAGCGCCGCGCCGAGGACGCCGAGCGCCTCCGCCGCCTGCGCGACGATTTCGAAGAGCGTCTGCGCGCCGAGCTGCCGGACGTGCAGATCAACGGCGCGGAGGCCGAACGCCTGCCGCAGACCGCCAGCGTTACGTTCGAGGGCGTGCGCGCCGAAAAGCTCGAATCCGAACTGCGCGACCTGGCCGTCTCGACCGGGAGCGCCTGCTCGACGGGCGCGCAGGCCCCGAGCCACGTCCTCACGGCGATGGGCCGCTCCGAGGCGGAGGCGCGCGCCACGCTCCGCTTCAGCCTGGGCCGCCCCACCACCGCCGAAGAGGTCGCGTTCGCCGCCGAGCGCGTTCCACATTCCCCCTTCCCCCCGCAACCGCCATGCAGCAAGACCTCACCAACCGCGTCGCCGAGAGCGAGATCGCCACGCTCGACCTCGAAACGCTCTGGGACGGGGCCGACGTGACCTCCTTCGACCTCGCCCCCTTTCTCGTGGAAGGGCTGATGCTGAAGGAAGAATCCTTTCGCGAGGACGTGAAGGCCCACGACTGGAGCCGGCATGAGGGGCAGCACGTGGCCGTGGCCTGCTCCACCGACGCAATCGTGCCGACGTGGGCGTTCATGCTGGTCGCCTCGAAGCTCGACGGCGCCGGGGCCGCATCGGTGGCGTTTGGGACCGAAGACGAGCTGGTGCGCGACTACTTCACGCGCGCCCTCGAAGCGCACGACTGGAGCCAGTACGAGGGCCGGCCCGTCGTGGTGAAAGGTTGCGGCACCGGCGTTGTGCCGTCGAGCGCCTACCTGCACGCCACGCGCAAGCTCAAGCAGCACGCGCGCAAGCTCATGTTCGGCGAGGCGTGCTCGGCCGTCCCGCTCTGGCGCAGGCCGCAAGAGCAGGACACGCCTGAGGCGGCCGGCACCACCTCCGTCAGCGCCGACTTGCCGTCGCCGGGGGCGTCGTGAAGGGGAGGAGGTTTGAGGGTGGGAGGGTTTGAAGGTGGGATGGAGTGTTTCCAAAGGCACACGCCCCTGAGGCACACGCCCCTTCTGACCCTCGCTCCTTCCTTCTTTCCCTCCCTCCTATCTTCCCACCCTCTCCCCTTCTTCTATCTGTTTCAAAAATGCCGCGAGCGCCTCGTTGAACGCCTCCGGCTGCTCGACGGGGGCAGCGTGGCGCAGTCCCTTCAGCACGGCCAGTTCGGCGTGGGGTAGACGACTGACGTACACGCGGTAGGCGGAGAGCGGTAAGTAATCGCCGTCGGCGGCGGCAACGAGCGTCGGGGCGTCGATGTGGGGCAGGCGGGCGCGCACGCTCCAGCCCATGATGGCCTCGAAGGCGGCGCGGTAGGCCTCCGGGTCGTTCCCGGCCCAGCGAGTGGCCATTTCGCGCTGGAGGGCGGGCCGGTCGGGGAAGAGGCGGCGCCCCAGCACCGCGCCGACGCGCCGCATCGAGAGCAGGCGCAGCGCCAGGCGCCGCTGCCAGAGCAGCCGCCGGCGCCGGCGCGTTCGCATGCGGTAGTCCACCCCGCTGTTGACGACCGTGAGGCTCTCGACGAGCGCCGGGGCGTCGAGCGCAAGCTGGAAGGTAACCATGCCGCCGAGCGAAAGGCCCGCCACGTGCACGCGACCGGATCCGCCGATTTCGCGGCGCAGTCGGCGCACCGCATCGGCGACGTCGCCGGCGAAGAGCGGGATCGAGTACGGGCCCGGCGGGGCGTCGGAGCGCCCGTGCCCGCGCAGGTCGAGGCGCAGCACGCAACGCCGTTCGGCAAAGGCGTCCGCCTGCGGCTGCCAGTCGCGCGTCGAGGAGCCGAGGCCGTGCAGCAAGAGCAGCGGCGCGCCGGCCGTCGCCGTTTCGCCGGCCGGGCCGTCCACCTCGTAGTGAAGCCGTACGTCGCGGACGCGGAGAAACGGCATCGAAACACGATTCGCGGAAAAGCAGGCCGGCATGGGTTGCAAAGTACGAAGCGGGGGACGTCGGATGCATCCCCGTTCGCCTGCGGCGCCGCCGGGTCGCCACCGTTTTCCCCCGTCGCTCATGCAACTTCACGCCGCCGCTGCCGTTTTCCGGCATCCCTCTCTCGTCGCAGTCTTTCCCGGACGGCGGCTCGCGCAGTACGCTCCCGCCTGGCTCATGAGTTCCCCCAGCGCTCCGTCGCCTTCCAGCGACGGTTCCCCCTCTCAGAATCTCGGGCATCCGCCCGGAGACGAACGCCCGCCGCACGGTGAGCGTCCGCCCTGGAAGCGCCTCTGGCAAGGGCGCCGCCGCTGGGTGCTGGGCGCCGTCGTCGTGCTCGTGCCGGCCGTCGCCGCGCTGCTGCTGTTCGGGGGCGGCGGTTCGGAGTCGGCGCAGGCCAAGCAGGCCGAGGGCGGCGGCCCGGTGCCCACGCTCACCCTCGCCCAGGCGGTGCGCGTGGCCCTTTCAGAAAACTACGAGCTCGAGCGCACGCGCCTGAACGTCGAGAACGCCGAAGCGCAGATTCGCCAAGCGTGGAGCCAGGTGTTCCCGAGCGTGAACCTCTCGTCCGTCTACACGCGCAACGTCGTTCAGGCCAACCCCTTTGCCGGAAGCATCGGCGGCGGCCTCTTCGGCGGGGG
>PXTR01000125.1 GCA_003023245.1 Bacteroidetes bacterium QS_8_68_15
CCGCCGTCGCACCTTTGGCTACGAGCGCGCCGAGCTGATCGGGGCCTTCGTCAACCTCGTGACGCTCATCGTCATTGCGCTGTACCTGCTCGTGGAAACCGGGCAGCGCTTTTTCAATCCCGGCGAAATCAAAGGCCGCCTCATGCTGATCGTCGGCGCGATCACGCTGGCGGGCAACGTCGCCACGGCCTTCGTGTTGTACCGGCCCTCGAAGGGCAGCCTCAACGTCGAGAGCGCCTTCGTCCACATCGTCGCCGACGCGCTCGGCTCGGTCGCTGTCATCCTGGGGGGTTGGCTCATCGCGAGCTACGGGTGGACGGTCGTCGACCCGATGCTGACGGCGGCCATCGCGATCTACATTCTGGCGCACAGCTACGGGATGCTGCGCGAGACGATTTCGATTCTTATGGAAAGCGCGCCGAAGAGCTTCCCGCTCGACGAGATGACGGAGACCCTCGAAGCGATGGACCATGTCTGCGACGTGCATCACGTTCACGTCTGGCGCCTCGACGAGGAGCAGACGGCGATGGAGGCGCACGTGGAGGTCGAGGACATCGACGCGCTCGACCAACTCGACGCGCTCAAAAAAAAGGTCAAGCGGAAGCTGCGCGCCGACTACGGCGTCGACCACGCCACGCTGGAACTGGAGCACGGCGCCTGCACCGACGACCATCGGCAGCAGCAACCGCGCCGCGCGCAGGCACCGGTGGCCTACTGAGAAGCCGTGTTGATTTCAGGCCGGCAGGCGAGCGCGAGCGGATGGGGCTGCTTTCCCTCCTCCTTTCTCCCTCCCGCGCTCCCGTCCGAACCTGCCCCGCACGCCTCCGTATCGTGTACGTGGAAGTCGGCCTTCGCCGATCGACCTTCACCAATCGGAAACCGCAATGGCTCGCCAGTTCGACGTTCCCGCCTTTTACCAGAGCCCCATCATCGGCACAGTCAAGGAGGCGCGCCAGGCCGAGGACCCGCGCAAGAAAGACCTCGACCCGACCGTGCTGGACTTCGGCCCGGTGCGCTTCAAGATCGCGCGCCACTTCGGCTTTTGCTACGGCGTCGAGAACGCCATCGAGATCGCCTATCAGGCCATCGACGAGCACCCCGAAAAGGCCGAAAATGAGCGCATCTTTCTGCTTTCGGAGATGATCCACAACCCGCACGTCAACGACGACCTGCGCGGGCGCGGCATCCGCTTTCTGCGCACCACCAGTGGCGAGCAGCTTATCCCCTTCGACGAGCTGCGCCCCGACGACGTGGTGCTGCTGCCGGCCTTCGGCGCGGCGGTTGAGGTGGAGGAAGAGCTCAAAGCGCGTGGCATCGACATCGAAAGCTACGACACGACCTGCCCGTTCGTCGAAAAAGTGTGGCGCAAGTCCAACCAGATCGGCGGAGAGGACTACTCGATCATCGTGCACGGCAAGCGCTACCACGAAGAGACGCGCGCCACCATCAGCCGCGCCAAACAGGACGGCCCGGTCGTGGTGGTGCGCGACCTGGAGGACGCCGAACGGCTGGCCAAGGTCGTGCGCGGGGAGGGCGGGGCGGACTTCTTCTTCGAGCACTTCGCCGACCGCCACTCCGAGGGCTTCGACCCCGAGACGGACCTGCGACGCCTCGGCGTGGTCAACCAGACGACCATGCTGGCGACGCAGACGCAGGCCATCGCGGACCTGCTGAAGGACGCCCTGCGCGCCCGCTACGGCGAGGCGGACCTCCAAGAGCACTTCGCCGACACCTCCGACACGCTCTGCTACGCCACCAACGAAAACCAGGACGCCACCTTTGCGCTCCTGGACAGCGGGGCCGACGCCGCGCTCGTCGTCGGCGGCTACAACTCTTCGAACACCGGCCACCTCGTGGAGCTGTGCGAAGAGCACATGCCCGCCTACTTCATCCGCGACGCCGACTGCGTGCACTCCCCCGCCTACATCGAGCACTTCGACCTGAATCGCCAGGAGGAAGTCGAAACCGAAGGGTGGATGCCCGACCCGGAGGCCCTGGGGCGCCCGGCGGACCTGATCCTGACCGCCGGTGCCTCCTGCCCCGACGCGCTCCTCGACAACGTGCTGCGCAAGGTGATCGCCTGGTTCCCCGACGCCCGCCCCGTCGACGAGGTGCTCGCGCCCTTCCAGGTTGAAAGTTGAAGGTTCGACGTTGGAAGTTCTCCAGCTCAAAGAGCAACGTTCAACATCCAACCTTCCACCTTCAACTAACCGAGATGCCCTGGTACGCCGACTGGTTCGACCGGCCCGAGTACGAGCGGGTCTACCGGCAGCGCGACGCCGAGGAGGCCGAGCGGATCGTCGGTTTCATCGAGCGCGTCGCTGCGCCGAGGGCGGGGGCGCACCTGCTGGACGTGGGGTGCGGGCGCGGACGCCACGCACGGGCCTTTGCGCGGCTCGGCTACCGCGTGACCGGGATCGACTTGTCCGAGCGTGCCATTGCCACCGCCCGTCGCCGCGCCGAGGACGAGGATCTTGCCATCGACTTTCGCCGCCGCGACATGCGCGCCCCGATGGGCACGGAGGCCTTCGACGGGGGGGTGAACCTGTTTTCCTCGTTCGGCTACTTCAACACCGAACACGAGCATCAGCAGGTCATCGACCACGTCGCCGCGTCGCTGCGCCCGAGCGGCTTCTTCGTGCAGGATTTTTTGAATGCCGAGCAGGTGCGCGCCTCGCTCGTCCCCGAAAGCACACGCTTCGAGGACGGCTTCCGAATCACCGAGCGCCGCTGGATCGAAAACGACCGCATCGAAAAGAAAATTACGCTGAGCTCCACCGGTGACGGGGCTGACGCAGACTCTCCGCAGACCTTCCGCGAGTCCGTGCGCCTCTTGGAGCGGGACGACTTTCGCCGCTTCTACGAGCGTGCCGGCTTGCGCCTCGACGATACCTTCGGCGACTACGACGGCGCGCCCTTTGACGAGGCGGACAGCCCGCGCCTGATTATGGTAAGCAGGAAAGTGGAAGGTGAGGAGGTTTGAAGGTGGAAAGTTTGAGGTGGAAAGTTGGACGCTCGTCGCCCACGAGTGCTTTATCCGCGAGACGCAATCGAAATTCGCCCTTCGGAAATCGTCCTTCGCCAATGAACGCCGCGCTCGAATACGCTGACGATCACCAGGATCGCTTCACCGGCGAGCTTGAAGAGTTGCTGCGCATTCCGTCCGTTTCGACGGACCCGGAGTACGCCGACGACGTGCAGCAGGCGGCCCACTGGCTCGCTTCGCATCTGCGCTCCATCGGCCTCCAAACCGCCGAAGTG
>PXTR01000126.1 GCA_003023245.1 Bacteroidetes bacterium QS_8_68_15
ACGCGCCAGCTCGGCGAAGGCGTGCCCGTCCCCGACCGCCGGGGCGAGGCCGTCCGCCTCGTGCGCCGCCTCTCGCGGGCGGACTTCCCCGGCGGCCCGCTCACGATCTGGCCGGGCGGGCGCCTCTTCAACCCGCGTGCGGTGCGGCCGCTCCCCCCCGCGCCGCCGGCGGCGCCCGCGCTCGACGCCCCGGCGCTGCCCGCGCGTCTCGCCGTCGGCGCGAAGCGGTGACGCAACGAGGGCATCGCGCCCCCCCTACGTTTCGGGTCCAGCGTGCTCGTCAGAAGAAGCACCCCCCTCCCCACACCCGCACTCCCACGCCCCCGCACTCAAAATGGACACAGCCATCATCGGCGGCGGCATCGTCGGGCTGGCGACCGCCTACCACCTGGCGAAAACCTATCCCGAGCGGTCCGTCGTCGTGCTGGAAAAGGAAGACCGCGTGGCCGCGCACCAGACCGGTCGCAACAGCGGCGTCATCCACTCCGGCATCTACTACACGCCCGGCTCGCTGAAAGCCCAGAACTGCCGCGAGGGCAAGCGCCGCCTCCAGCGCTTCTGCTCGGAGCGCGGCGTCGACTACGAGATGTGCGGAAAGGTGATCGTCGCCGCCGACGAGAGCGAGATTCCCGGTCTGCGCGAGATCGAGCGCAAGGGCCGGGCCAATGAGATCGAATATGAGCGCATCGGGCCGGAGTGTCTCGCCGAAATCGAGCCGCACGTGCGCGGCGTCGAGGCGCTCCGGGTGCCGAACGCCGGGATCGTCGATTACACCGGCATGGCCGAGGCCCTCGCCGACGCCGTGCGCGAACGGGGTCACGAGGTGCGCACCGCCGCCGGCGTCACCGGGATGGACGTGCGCAGCGGCGGCGTGGTGCTCCAGACCGAGGCCGGCCCCGTCGAGGCCGACCACGTCGTCAACTGCGCGGGGCTCTACGCTGACCGCCTCGCCGCGATGAGCGGCGCCGAGCCGGACGTGCAGGTCGTGCCCTTTCGCGGCGAATACTACGAGCTGACCCCCGAGGCGCGCCGCCTCTGCAACGGCCTGATCTACCCGGTCCCCGACCCGGCGTTTCCGTTCCTGGGCGTGCACTTCACCAAGACGATCACCGGCGGCGTGGAGTGCGGCCCGAGCGCCGTGCTGGCGTTCGCGCGCGAGGGCTACCTGTTCGGCGACGTGCATTGGCGCGAGCTGGCGGAAATCTTGTCGTTTCCGGGCTTCTGGCGCCTGGCCGCGCGCCACTGGCAAAAGGGCCTGCTCGAAATCGCGCAGTCCCTGTCCACGCGCTACTACCTGCGCGCGCTGCGCCACCTCATCCCCGGGATCGAGCGCGGCGACCTGCGGCCGGCTGCCTCGGGCGTGCGCGCGCAGGCGCTGACCCGCAGCGGCGAGTTGGTCGACGACTTCCTCATCACCGAGACGGAGCGCGTCGTCAACGTGCTCAACGCGGCCTCGCCGGCGGCCACCGCCGCCCTCGCGGTCGGCGAGCACATCGGCGAGCGGCTGGCGCGGCGGTTTTGAGCGGCCGTGATTAGCCCCGACAGGACGTCAAATCAAGCCCGGGGCGTTCCTCCTGCCCTCATGCAACCTGTTTCACGACAACCATGCCCACCACGATCGTCGTCACCGGAGCGAGTCAGGGCATTGGCCGCGCCGTCGCCGAAGGCTTTGCCCGCGAATGCGCCGCCGCCGCGACGAACGACCCGGCGCGCCTCGCCCTGCTGGCGCGTTCGGAAGATCGACTTGCGCGCGTCGCCGAAGCGTGCCGCGCGGCGGGCGCGGAGGCCGTGGCGGTCCTTCGCTGCGACGTGACCGACGATGACGCGGTGTTCGAGGCGGCCGCCTCCGTGAGGGAGCGCCTCGGCACGCCCGACGTCGTCGTCAGCAACGCGGGGCGGTTCGAGCCGGGGTCGCTCTCCGGCACCTCGCCGGAGCAGTTTCGCCGCCAGGTGAGCGTCAATCTCACCAGTGCGTTCGTCGTCACGAAGGCGTTTTTGGGCGATATGACTACGCGTGGACGTGGGCACCTGTTCTACGTCGCCTCCATCGCCGCGCGCACCGCCTACGCCGACGGGGCGGCCTACGGCGCGGCCAAGGCGGGGCTGGCCAACCTGGCGCGCGTGGCGCGGGAGGAAACCAAGAACGCAGGCGTGCGCGTCACCACGCTGCTGCCGGGCGCCACGCGCACTCCCAGCTGGGACGGCACCGACCGGCCCGACGAGCGCTTCATGCCCCCGGAGGACGTGGCCGAAGCGCTCATCGGGGCGTGGCGGCTCTCGGAGCGCTCCGTCGTCGAAGAGGTGGTCCTGCGCCCGCAACAGGGGGATATCTGACGTACTCGCCGGTGCGGCTGAAAACGATTCACAATCTACCATCTACTATTCACCCTGAGCTTGCCAAGCATCGCCTCACCAATGTGCTGAGCGTTTCTTTGGAGATTTTCTCAGGGATCGGCAAACGTGACCTTCGGGTGAATTCGTGCCGCGCTGTGCGCAACCGTTCGCGCAGGGCCCGGTGCATATGAACGATGCGCCGCGCCTGCTCGTTGGCGCGGCGTGCTAAATTGCGCGGGCCAGCGATTTGCATTTTTTGATCGTTGCGTTTGCTGATCGAGCACCGGCGGTCGTTCGTTTCCCGAAGCCGGTCGGCGATCCTGCATAGCTCCGCGCGGTCGCGTGTTCTGCTTTTCGACGGCAACTCACAGGCGCAGTTATGGAAGCAATAGACGAACGACCCCTTCGTGACAGGCGTTCGTCAAGCGGTCGCTCGCGCCGCAAGCGGGCCGGCGAAGGGACGCCGCCGGAACCGCAGACGCCGTCGCGCACGCGGCAGAAGCGCGTGGCGCTCTTTACCGGCGCCTACAACCATATCGCCGACGGCGTCTCGCTCACGCTCAACCGGCTGGTAGAGCACCTCGAAGCGCAGGGGGCCGCCGTGCGCGTCTTCGCCCCCACCGTCGCAGAGCCGCCCGTCGACCACGCCGGTACGCTCGTGCCCGTTCGCTCGATGCCGGCGCCCGGGCGCCCGGAGTACCGGGTCGCGCTGGGGCTCTCGCGCTCGGCGCGGCGTGAGTTGGAGGCCTTTCGCCCCAACCTCTTCCACGTCGCCACGCCCGACCTGCTGGGGCGCTCGGCGCGCAAGTGGGCGCGCCGCTGGGGCGTGCCGCTGGTGGCCTCCTACCACACGCACTTTAGCTCCTATCTCAAGTACTACGGCCTCGGGCTGCTGGAGGGCGCGCTGTG
>PXTR01000127.1 GCA_003023245.1 Bacteroidetes bacterium QS_8_68_15
GCGGCGCCGTTGCTGCGGGAGAGCACGTCGCTCATAACCGCGCGCTGGAAGCCATCGGCCCGGTCTAGGGGCTCGCGTTGCAGCAGCCGCTCGATTTTCGGCAGCGCCGTCTCCTCGATGGAGGACCCGCGCATGATCTTAGAGCAAAACATCCGCGAGCTCAACGACCAGGTGCCGCAGATGAACGAGAACATCGCCACGGTCAAGGCCAACGTCTTGATGCTCGAAAAGGAGGTGCGCCGCGCGGAGGAGACCGTCGAGTCGCTCACCTCCAAGATCAAGGCGGCCATCAACGCCGGCCGCGACGACATCGCCGAGCAGAAGGCCATGCGCCTGGAGAAGGAGAAGGAGAACCGGGAAGGGCTGGAGCGCCAGCTCGAGAACGCGCGCGCGGCCTACGAAAAGGCTCTGCGCGTCAAAAAGAGCTTCATGCGTGAGAAGGAAAACAAAATCCAGGAGGCCAAAGACGCCCTTCGCGCTCACGAGCGCGCGCAGTGGCAGAGCAAGGTGGCCGACACGATGGAGCAGTTCGAGGTCAGCGGCCTCGACCAGACGCACGACGAGATGCTCCAACGCATCAACGAGGAGACGGCCCAGAGCGAGGCGCGCATGGAAATGGCGCTCGACTCGGTCAGCGCCGAGGAGATGCAGATCGAGGAGGATGCCGAGCAGCTGCGCGCCTCCGAGCTCGTCGACCAGTTCAAGCTGGAGATGGGCAAGGAGCCCTCGGCGGACAAGCAGCTGGGCGACGCCGAGCAGGCGCGTCCCGAGGAGGCCGAACAAGACCCCGCCGCCGAGCGCGAAGCCTCCGAACAAGAAGGAGCCTCGAAAACCATCGGCCGCCGCGAGCGCTCATCGTAAGAACGGCCGATGCTTTTCCCGAAGCGCCCGTTCGCCCGAGTCGTCGCGGTCGCATCCCGAACGCTTTTCCGCTTCCGCTCTCCCCCGCTCCCGAGCGCCCGGTTATGAGCGACGTGCTCTCCCGCAGCAACGGCGCCGCTCCCGCGCAAAGCGCCCGCCGCGACGCCGACGTCAACTATACGAAGGAAGCGTTCCGCAACTCGTGGAACCAGGTCTTCCTCGTCGCCGCGTTGGCACTGATCGCCATCGTGGCGCTCGCCGGCGGAGGGGGGACGGCGGGCGTGGTGGCGGTGCTGGCGGCCGTCTGCGAGGCGGCGTACCTGGGCGTCGTGCCGCGCCAAAAGCGGTTCCGGCGGGCCGTGCGGGCGAAGAAACTCGGCGAGCAGCGGCGCGGAAAAGAGTCGCAAAAAGAAATCTACCGCCGGCTCTCGCGCCGGAGCCAGCGGCGCTACGCGCGCCTGCACGAACTCAAAGACGCCATCGAGGCCAATTATGAAACGCTTTCGGGTGCGTCGCAGGAACTGTTGCAGAGCCATATTCGCAAGCTCGACGGCCTCCTGGAAGCGCATCTGAATCTGCTGCACCGCCGCGCGCGCTACCGCGAGTACGCCGAGGCCGCCACCGAGAGCGAGGTGCGCCGCTCCATTGAGGCGGTGCGGGAGAAGCTCGAAGAGGCGTCCCCGCGTGTGCGAGAAGTCAAGGAGCGCCGCCTGCGCGTCCTCAAACAGCGCCTGCGCCGCTTCCGCGAGGACGACGAGAGCCGCGACCTGATCGAGGCGCAACTCCAGACCATCGAAGACACGGTGCGCTACCTCCACGAGCAGTCGTGGACGCTTCAAGACCCCGAGCAGGTCACGCGCCGGCTCGACGGTCTGCTCGACGAGGTCGAAGCCTCCCCGCGTTCCGTCGAAGAGGTCGAGGCGGTCTTCACCCGTTCCCCCGACGCGCTGCTCGACGAGCTGGAAAAGGAGGAAGAAGAAGCGCCGCCGCCCAGCCGCCCGGAGCGCCCGCGGCCACGGGAGTAGCGCGCCTTTCTTTCGCAAATCCGGCCGGCTTAGCTTCCCTGCTCGACGCGGGCGCCGACCCGAACGTGGAAAACACCTACGGCTGGACGCCGCTGCGCTCCGCCGATCATGAAGGCAACACGCAGATCGCCCAGCGCCTCCGCAAGGCCGGCGCGCGCGAGTGATCGACGGTCCGCACGCGGGGAGCGCCTACGACGCTTCCGGCGGCGGTTCTCCCTTCTCGCGGAGCGCCCGCAACGCGCGCAACTCCGGCAGCATCCGTTCGTCCTTTTCGCGGGCAGCGGCTTCTTTCGAGGCGATCAGCCCGTCGAGGCTCAGCACGCGCGTGGGGTGGCCGTAGAGGTCGAGCGTGTCGGACTGTGCTTCTACCGCTTCGTACGCGCCCAAGCCCGAGACGTGGCCCAGCAGGTCGATGCTGCCGACGTCGGTGCTGAGAGTGAAGTTCGACCCGGCGCGGAGGGTCTTTTCGTCCCACTGAAACGGCACATCATCGGGCGCGCCGCGCAGACGCGGGTCGAACGGTCGGAGCGCTTCGACGAGGCGCTCCAAGTTCTCTTCGTCACGAGCGTGACAGCAGTCGAAGTCGCTCGTGAAGTGGTCGGAACCGTGCGCTACGGCAGCCAACCCTCCGACCACCACGAAGTTCACCTCGGCTTCGTAAAGTGCTGCGAGAAGCTGGTCGGGAGCAAACATCGCTTCCTAACAAACATGAGGCTGGCTACGAAGTCTTACGACGGTAATGCTCGCGTCCTGCCTTGCGAAACTCATGGAAGGCCCCATAGAGCTTTTTGTTGTACTCCCATCGTTCGGTCGGCGACAGGTGCAGGCGTTCACGTAGCTGCGAGAGGTCCACCCCGTACTCGGCCGCACGCGCCAGTGCGTCGTCGGCAGAGCGGGCGCGGCATTCGGGGCGCTCTTCGGGGGAGTGATCCGCCATAGGACGTGCGTCTTTGATGTTTGTGGGGAGCCCGTAATCGCACGCAACGACGCACGCCGGGGTTCTCTCCTTCTCACTGTCCCTCCTTCTCACCCTCCCTCACGGACGCATGGCGGCGCGCGGACGCCAGCACCACCTTCAGGTGCGCTTCGAGGTGGGAAACCAACTCCAGCTTTCCGAGGCGCTCCTGCGGCATCTCTGGCAGCTTCGGCGGGCTGACGCGGCCCATCCAGAGCGCCATCTTGTCGGTCAGGGCATGCTCGCCGGGGAAGCGGCCCTCCGGCAGGTGCGTGGTGTAGAACCCAGTTCGTCCGCCGCCCCCTCGCTCTCCTGCTCGATCATCGCGCGGCCGGTGAGGTAGTCGCGGTAGGTGAACGGCAGGTCCAGCAGCGCCTGCGTCACCGCCTCCTTGCGCGCCTCGGCGGGCGCCTCGCGCAGGCCCACCGCCGCGGCCCGGCTCGTCGCCACGGCCACCAGCGCGAGGGTCTCCTCCGCCAACAACTCCGCGTCGATCTCTTCGACGCTCGCCCGCACGCGCTGCACCAGATCCTGCGCTGCGTTCACCGCCCCCGTCGCCGCGAAGGTGAGCAAATCGAACGAATCCGCTTGATCCATGCTTGCAATCGTTTCGAAGAAAAAACCCCCGCACCCCCGCACCCCAAACGCTCACTCCCCGCGCCGATAGTCGCCGCTGGAGCCGCCCGTCTTGGCCAGCAGGCGCACGTCGGTGATTTCGAGGTCTTTGGTAATGGACTTGCACATGTCGTAGACCGTCAGCGCGGCGACCGAGACGGCCGTCATCGCCTCCATCTCCACGCCCGTCGGCCCGGTGCTCTTGAGGTAGGCGCGCACCTCCACGGCGTGGTCGCCCTCGTCGTCGTCGTCCGCGAGCGACAGCTCCAGGTCGATGCCGTTGATCTGCACGCTGTGGCAGAGCGGGATGAGGCGGCTGGTCAGCTTCGCGCCGGTGATGCCGGCGATCTGCGCGACGGTCAGCACATCGTCCTTTTCGAGCGTCTCCTCCTTGATCTGGCGAAAGGCCGCCTCGCCGATCTCGACGCGCCCGGCGGCGACGGCAGTGCGTGCGGGGGCGGACGAGCCAGTCACGTCGGCCAGGCCCACCTCCCCGCCGCCGGAGGGCAGCGACGGGGCGGCGTCGGCGTCCGCGCGGGCCGAGTCGTCGTCGTTCATGACGGGAGCGTCTTCCATAAAAGCGGCAGCAAACGGGGCGAGGAAGAAGAGGGCGAGGGACTTCGAAAAATAAGACAGCCCACCGGCCATCAGCAAGGCGAATGACGCGGCGGAAACGGGCGCGGCGCAGAGCGGCAGCGGCGGGGAAACCCCGCTCCGCTCGCGCGTACCTCATCGCGCCCCTCTCTTCCTGCCACCCGCCTCCGACGCCCGCTCCCCGTCCGCCGAGTTCCATGCCCGAAGCGCCTCCCGCCGATCAACAAGAGCAACAACAGCAGCAACAAAGCGACGCCCCCGTGAGCGACGCCGAGCGTGCCGACGCCGCCCGTCATGCCGAGCAGGTCCTTGACCGCCATCTGCTGACCGAGGGCATGATGCCGCTCATCCTGGACATGGAGCGCAGCCGCGGCACCACGCTCTACGACCAGCGCACCGGCGCGGAGTACATCGACCTCTTCGGCTTCTACGCCTCCAGCCCGCTGGGCATGAATCCGCCGCAGCTCGAGAGCGACGACGCCTTCCTGGAGCGTCTGCGCCGCGCGGCCTTGAACAAAGTCACCAACTCCGACGTGCGCACGCCCCTCCTGGGGCGCTTCGTGGAGACCTTCAGCCGCGTCGGTATCCCCGACTACCTGCCCTACGCCTTCTTCATCAGCGGCGGGGCGCTGGCGGTCGAAAACGGCCTCAAGGCCGCCTTCGACTGGAAGGTGCGCAAAAACTACCAGAAGGGCTGCCGCCGCGAGGTCGGCCACCAGGTCCTCCACCTCGACCAGGCCTTCCACGGGCGCACCGGCTACACGCTTTCCCTCACCGACACGCCCGACCCCGTCAAGACCAAGCACTTCCCGAAGTTCGACTGGCCGCGCATCACCAATCCGGCCCTCCAATTCGCCCCCGACGGCCGCGTCACCGACGAGGAGACCGAGCGCGTCGAAGAGCACGAAGCCCGCGCCCTCCGGCAGGCCAAGCGCCACTTCCACGAACGCGCCGACCAGATCGCCGCCGTCCTCCTCGAACCCATCCAGGGCGAAGGCGGCGACAACCATTTCCGCCCCTCCTTTCTGAACGAGCTCAAGGCCCTCGCTCACGAAAACGACGCGCTCCTGATGTTCGACGAAGTGCAGAGCGGCGTCGGCATCACCGGCCACTTCTGGGCGCACCAGGCCCTCGGCGTGCGGCCCGACCTGCTGGCCTTCGGCAAAAAGGCGCAGGTCTGCGGCGTCCTCGCCGGCGAAAAGCTCGACGAAGTTTCGGGCCACGTCTTCGAAGTCCCCAGCCGCATCAACTCTACCTGGGGCGGCAACATCGTCGACATGGTGCGCTTCGACCGCATTCTCGAAGTCATCGAGGCGGACGACCTCCTCACCCACGCCGCCGACACGGGCGCGCACCTGCTGGACCGGCTCCACGCCCTCGCCGCCGACTACGAGCCCGTCACCAACCCCCGCGGGCGCGGCCTCATGTGCGCCTTCGACGTGCCGACCCCCCAGATGCGCGACGCCCTCAAAGACGCTTGCTTCGAGGAAGGTGCCGTCCTGCTCGGCTGCGGCGTCCGCGCGATCCGCTTCCGCCCCCCGCTGACGATCACCCGACCGGAGATCGACGCGGGCCTGACCGCCCTCCGCCGCGCTTTGGGTCGTATTGCGTAAAACGTATTGCGTAATGAAGCCAAGTCGAAGCGCTCCTCGTGAGATTCTACCGGCAGAAGCTATTCGAAGACCTTGGACATCCGAAGTCACTTCAGTCTTCCACGGCGGGCAACCTCACGCATTACGCAATACGCATCACGTTTTTCATGAAAGGACTCGCACATGCCGGCGCTCCCGCTTCGGCAGGCGCCGGGAGGCGTCCGGCCCGCTCGCGTCTGGTCCCACTGCTCTTCCTGGCCGCCGCCGCGGTGCCGCTCGGGGTCGCCGCAGGCTGCACCGCCTCCTCCGATTCCGCCGCTGACCGGGCCGCCGCCGCCGACACGCTCATGCTCGACGCGCTCGCCGACACCCTTTCGCCCGCCGAAGCAGCGCGTTACGCCTTCCACGGGCGCGACCGTGAAGGCAAGGACGGCCCGCTCGCGAACATCGGCTACGACCTGGCGCATCTCTACTTCGCCTACTGCGCGCACCGGCGTGCCGCTGCTGCGGAAGGCGACACGTCGTTTCAGCCCCCCAGTGACGGGATGACGGTGACCGAGGCAGGGAAGGTGACCGTCAACGCCACCGCCGCCGAGAGCGGCGAGCAGCTGCGCGCCGACCTCGACGCGCTGGGCCTCGACGGCGGCGCCACCGCCGGG
>PXTR01000128.1 GCA_003023245.1 Bacteroidetes bacterium QS_8_68_15
CTCGCTCCTGCGCCTGTGCACCCTGGACGGCAAAAAGAAGCAGAAGCAGACCGACGAGTGTGAGTTGAGCGCGTCTCATGGCAGCACCTTGCATGTTGTTGGAGGGAATCGTTCGTCGCGGCGGCTCGCTATCGAGCGGCCTTCGACCACGTCCGTCCCGAAAAGCGGCAAAGAGCGCTCCATCGGCAAACGTTCACGCCCGGCGGCGCTCTTTTGCCCCAGAAGGTGTCCATTTTCGGGCACACTCCCTCTCGTGAATGCTCACCGACAGGCGCTCGCGCTCATCGAGGTGCTCCGCGCCGGTATCGCGGCTGAAGGCCGTCAGCAGCGCGAGGCGTTCCTCGTAGAGCACCGGCGGGGCGTCGTTGAAAATCCGCAGCGGCAGCCCCCCGGGATCGAACAGTTCGGAGACGTGCAGCGGTTGAGTATGGGAGTACGGGAGTGCGAGCGTGTGGGGGGAGGAGTTTTCGCCTGGCAAGTGCGGTTGCTGGATGAGAACGGTCCACGACCCAGCGAGCCGAAGGCGAGCGGACGAACCTGTGCTTTCCCGGATTTTCCGCGCGCGCTATCAACGAATCGGCGCCTGCATCGTTAGCTCGCTTCCAATCCCCCATTTCCCTACGCCGCCGCGCCGCCATGCTCGTCCTCAAGTGGATTCTCGTCATTTTACACGTCATCACCGCCGCCGCATGGTTTGGGCTGGGGCTGCGGCTGGCGGGTCAGGCGCGCACCGTCGCGGAAGGAAATGCGCCCGCGCTGGCGACGGACGCTGGGCGCTCGGTGTGGTGGATGAACGTCTTCGTCGTGCTGACGCTCGTGTTTTCGGTGGCGGCGTTTCTGGTTGGCGGCGGCTTCGCGGGCTACGGGCCGGCCTACCACACGAGCCTGCTGTTGATGCTCGTACTGACGGGCCTTCAGTTTTTCGTCATCCGCCCCGGCTGGAACGGCCTCACGAGCGGCGGCAGCGACGACGACATCGAGAGCGCCCGCAAGCGCGTGGCCATCGGCACGGGCATCGGGCACCTGACGTGGCTGGTCGTCCTGGTGCTGATGTTCTGGCAATACCTCGGGCCGCTCTTGTTTGGGTGAGGGGCTACGGCGCGTGGGCTCACGGCTCGCCGGGCGCGCCTTTCTCTGGGAACGCGGCGCCAACAACTGCGATGATCGCCGGGAAGCTTCCAAAGGGCATCAAGCTTTCAGAGACGAAACGTATTGCGTAAAACGTATTGCGTAAGGAAAGCAGAAGCGAAAGTGAAAAGCGCCCTTACGGAATACGCAAATGGCTGGACGCTTTCTCCACCGTTGATTACGCTGCCTTCCTTAGTTCGTCGGGGTGGGCGTCGGACCAGTTGGAGAAGCGGTCGTTGACGTGCACCACGTCGAAGCCGCGCCGCGCCAGCAGGCTCGCGGCGCTGGAGGCGCGCACGCCGCCGCCGCAGTGCACCAGCAATGTGCGATCCGTGGGCAGGCGCTCCGTCTGCTCCGGCAGGCGCGGGTGCGGGGCGAGGAGTGCGCCGGGCACGTGGCCGCTGCGGTGCTCGCTGCGGGAGCGCACGTCGATCACCTGCGTGCCGTCGTCGCGGCGGCGGGCGTCCATTTCGTCCATGTCGATCACCGGCACCGACGCCAGCGCGCCGCCCTCTTCGGCGTAGGCGGCCAGCGTCTGGGGCGTCGCGTAGCCGGCCACGCGGTCCAGCCCCACGCGCACGAGGCTGCGCACGGCCTCTTCGACGCGCTCCTCGGCAAGGACGAGGTAGATCGGCTGCTCGGGAGCGACGTAGGAGCCGGCGATGGTGGGCAGGCGCCGCAGCGAGGGAATGTAAATCGCGCCGGGCAGGTGGCTGCGCATGGCGGCCGCGCGGTCCGGGCGCAGGTCGAGGACGGTCGCGCCGGCCGTCGCGTCGAGGTCGCTCAGGTCGCCGGCCGAAAGCGCGGGCGGGGCCGGCCGCTCGCCCAGCAGCGGGGGGCCGTCGCGGTTGAGCGTTTTCATCCGCGCGAAGTAGAGCGGCGGCTCGGGCTGGTCTTCGAGAATGTAGTCGGTGAAGGCGGCCTCGCCGTCGCGTGCGGCCTTCAGGGCCGGGCTGATGCGCCGCTCGTAGCCGACGGTCGTCGCGGGCACGTCGCCCAGCGCCTTGCCGCAGGCCGATCCTGCGCCGTGTCCAGGCCACACCTGGAGGTAGTCGTCCAGGTCCAGAACGCGCTGCACCGACTCGAAGAGCGCTCGCGCACCGTCGGCCGCCGCGCCGCGCTCCCCCGCCGCCGTCTCCAGCAGGTCGGGCCGCCCCGTGTCGCCGACGAAGACGCAGTCGCCGGAGAGCAAGCCCATCGGGGGGGCGCCGTCGCCCCGACCATCGGTGACCAGAAAGGAGAGGTGCTCGGGCGTGTGGCCGGGCGTGTGCAGCGCCTCCAGTTCGACCTCGCCGACGGAGAACGAGTCGCCGTCGTCGAGCAGCCGAACGTCGTAATTCTCGGCCCACTCGCAGCGCCGGTCGGGGCCGCCTTCGGCGGAGCGGTAGACCGTCGCGTCGTGGCGCTCGGCCAGCTCGCGCGCGCCGCTGAGGAAGTCGGCGTGGACGTGCGTCTCGGCCACGGCGGTGATGGCGAGGTCGTCCGCCTGCGCGAGGGCGACGTAGCGGTCCACGTCGCGCTGCGGGTCGACGAGGAGCGCCTCGCCGGCGTCGGGGCAGCCGACGAGGTAGGCGTACTGCGCGAGCTGCGGGTCGAAAACGGGGCGCAAGAACATGGCGGGGGGCGGAAGGCGGGGGGGCATCCTGTGGTTCAGGAACGAGCGGGCGGGCGGCGGCGGTTCTTCGCGGTCAGGCGGCGTTTCGGGCGTCGGAGAGCTTTCGTTCGGGCACGGTCATGATGTCTGACTTTGGGTAACGAAGAAGGCTCTGAATCCCCCCTCCTCAAGTCGAGGAGGGGTCCCGCAGGGGGTGGTCTTGATAACCGCTTGCAGCCATTGGACTTTTACCCCCTCTGCCTACCGGATATTTACTCGCCTTCGGCTCGTCAGTCGGACTGCGCCCTCGCGCGTGTCGCCCCTAATCGGGGATCAGGGGGAGAGCTTTTTCGCGTACCCCGAATAATTTCTCAAATGTCATCATCGTGACCCTACGTTTTTCGAACGGCGGGTTTT
>PXTR01000129.1 GCA_003023245.1 Bacteroidetes bacterium QS_8_68_15
ACCCCGTCGCTCGCGCAAAGCCTTCGTTAAGGAGCGCCGCCGCCGCCATGCTGGCGGCCCCGCCGAGGACGACCACCTGCACCAGGTCCGCCACCGACTCGGTTTCGATGCGGTCGTAACGGCGCAGGAGCCACAGCCACCCCCCCGTTCCCAGAGCCACCGCGCCGAACGTCAGGGCCAGCTTGAGGCTCATAGAGCGTTGCGGAGAAATGAGGGGGCGAGGGAAAGGTACGCCTCGGAAGCCGGAGCCCAGCGCAGCAGCCCGGCGAGCAACAAAGCGCTCGGCAGACTACACGACAAACGTTTTCAAGTCATGATTTTCACCGGAACGACCGTCATCCCCGACTTGATCGGGATCCAGCGCGGTCGATCCGGAGCGTTTCCTACTCTGGATTCCCAGTCAAGCTGGGAATGACTTCTCAGAACAGTTCCAAGTAGGCAATTCGGATCACGTGCAAAGCAAAAGCCCATTTTTGTCGTGTAGTGTGAGCACTCGGTCTTATAACAAGAACGAGAGGGCAGGATTCACTTGCGGAGCAGATGGTTTCCGTCGCACGCCCTCTGGAGGTGAACTTTTTGCGCTCCTGCGTGGTTCGGGGCAACGATCTGGAACGCCACGCTCCCGCTCGCTCGTCCCATGCCCGATGCGCCCCCTGACGCGGCCTCTTCCTCGCGCCGCCGGCGGCCCCTTTCCCCTCCCGACGACGACGCGGCGCCCCCTCACGCCTCCCCGGAAGAGGAGAAAACGACCGAAACGGACACGACCTCCGATACGCACGAACTGCCGTACCGCGCAGAGTTGCGGCGCAAGGCGCTGCACCTGTTGGCGCTGGCGCTTCCGCTGGGCGCGGCATTGCTGGGGCGCGAGGCGGCGCTCTGGGTGCTGGGGCCGGCGGCACTGCTCGCCCTCACCTGCGACGCGCTCCGCAGCCGCTCGCGTCGATTCGCTCGCCTCATCCGGCGCATCTTCGGCCGCATGATGCGCGACGACGAATGGGGCGACGGCAAGCGCAGTGATGGCGAAACGAGCGATGCGTTCTTCGGCCTGCGCATCAACGGCGCGACGTGGACGCTCGTCACGATGGCGCTGCTGGTCGCGCTGTTTCCGCTACCGGTCGCCGTGGCGTCTTTTGCGCTCTTCATGATCGGGGACGCCGCCGCTGCGCTGGTGGGCCGGCGGTGGGGGCGCACGACGTGGGGCGACGGCCCCCGCACCGTCGAGGGCACCGCGGCCTTTCTGGTCGCGGCGGGCCTCGTCGTCGCCCCGCTCGCGGCCGTTGGCTACCTCCCCGTGCCGGCGTGGGCCGCGGCGCTCGCCGTCGCCGTGGCCGCCGCAGCCGAAGCACTGCCCCGCCCGCTCAACGACAACCTGCGCGTCCCCCTCGCTACGGCGCTGGTGCTGTTTCTTGCAAGCTGACGACGGCGGGTTCTGTCGCGAAGTAGCGAAGCGTCCCCGCCTCGAACTAAGACTCTGCGGCGTATTTCGTAACACGTATTGCCTGCTCCCGGAGTACGTCCTCCCGTTGGTCGGGGCGCATGAGGTGGCCTCCGAACGAGCGTCTGCGCGTGACGCGAGGAGCCGTTTTATGCTGACTCGCTCTCACCGGTAGAACAAGCCGCACTCCCCCGCTCCCGCACTCTCCCGCTCCCGCACTCCATGCCCGCCCCTTCGTCGATCAACCCGCGCCTGGCCGGCGGCGACGCCCCTCGGAAGCGCAGCGTCGAGGAGGCCCCCTCGACAGAAGCGCTGGCCGAAGGCGTGCGCGCCGGCGACCGGGCCGCCCTGAGCCGCGCCATCACGCTCGTGGAAAGCACGCGCGCCGAGCATCGCCGCGAGGCGCAGGCACTGCTGGCAGCCTGCCGCTGCGAGGCGAGCGCCCCGACCGGGTCGTCGGCGCGCGTGGCCGTCACCGGCGTGCCCGGCGTGGGGAAGAGCACCTTTCTCGACACGCTGGGGACGCAACTGCTGGACGAGCATTCGGGCCGCCGCCTGGCCGTGCTCACCGTCGACCCCTCCTCGACGCGCTCCGGCGGCTCCATCCTCGGCGACAAGACGCGCATGGCCCGGCTCGCCGCCCACGAACGCGCCTTCGTGCGCCCCTCCCCCACCGCCGGCACGCTCGGCGGGGTGGCCCGTCGCACGCACGCGGCGATTCGGCTCTGCGAAGCCGCCGGCTACGACCTCATCTTCGTCGAAACCGTCGGCGTCGGGCAGGCCGAGGTCGAGGCCCACGCCCTGACGGACGTGTTTCTGATGCTGGCGCTCCCCGGCGCGGGCGACCACCTCCAGGCCGTCAAGCGGGGCGTGGTGGAGATGGCCGACCTCGTCGCTGTCAACAAGGCCGGCGGCGACACCGCCGACGCCGCCGACGCCGCCCGCGCGGAGTACGAGCGCGCCCTCCCGCTCTTTCCCGTGCCCGAAAGCGGCGAGCGCCCGCGCGTCTTAACTTGTTCGGCCCGTACCGGCGACGGCGTGGCCGAGGTGTGGCAGGCCGCAAGCGAGGTGCTTCGGGGGAGGCGCGCGCAGGGCCTCTTCGAACGGAAGCGCCGCCGCCAGACGCGCCGCCGGCTCCGCCGCGCCGCCGAAGAGCGTCTCCAGGAAGCGTTTTTCGGCGACGACGATGTAAAACGCACGCTCTCTGAGCTGGAGGCCGAGGTCGAACGCGGCTCCACGAGCGTCGACGCCGCCGCCGAACAGCTTGTGCGCGCCTTCGACACGCAAGGGACCGAAGAAACGAGAGAATGAGGCAACGCACGCTCTTTTTCGTACGTTTCTACTCCCCTTCCTCCCCTCCCTCAAATTCCTTGGCGCCCCTCGCTCACGCGGTCTCGAGGTCCGTCGCGTTGTCGACGGCCTCGGCGTAGTGGCCGCGCCACTCCTGGATGGACTTCTCGGAGATCGTGTCCATCTGCTCAGCGATCTCGTCGATGGACTCGTACGTCCCGTCCAGTTCCTGCTGCGCCAAACGCGCGTCCTCTCCCTCGTCGGGGAGGTACATGTGAAGCACGGCAAGGTGATTTTTGACGCGGTCGGCGAGCATCTCTCGAATTTCAGCGATGGCCTCCTCTCGCACCGTTCGCTGGCGGCGGCGTACCGTCCAGAAGAGAATTCCGTGTAGCAGCCCGA
>PXTR01000130.1 GCA_003023245.1 Bacteroidetes bacterium QS_8_68_15
TTCCTTTCGAGCGAAGCGAGAAATATTCAGCAGAACGCCGATCATGATTCCATTCGATAGCAGCGCCGAGCCGCCGTAGGAGACCAGCGGCATCGGCAGTCCCGTCACCGGTAGCAGGCCGCAGGTCACGCCCGCGTGGACGAAGCCGTAGAGCGCGATCGTCACCGTCAGCCCCGTCGCCAGCACGAGGCCCAGCGGGTCGGGCGCGCGGCGGGCGATGCACAGGAGGCCGCGACCCAAGAGCGCCGCGAAGAGCGCCAGCACCGCCCCCGCGCCGAGCAGGCCGTACTCTTCGGCAATGATGGCAAAGATGAAGTCGTTGTAAGGCGCGGGCAGAAAGTCGCGCTGCACGCTCTTGCCCGGCCCTACGCCCACCAGGCCGCCGCGTGCGATGGCGATGTTGGCCTGCTTGGCCTGGTAGCCCTCGCCGCGCTCGTCGAAGACCTGCTCCGCCGCGGTGCCGGGGAAGAGATCCACGCCCGTGTACGACTCCACGCGCGCCGCCCGGCTCGGGGAGAAGCACAGCAGCACGAACGCCAGCGCCGCGCCGGTCACCGCCAGCCCGCCGAGCTGGAGGGAGCTCACGCGCGCCACGAAGCACATCAGCATCACGGCTCCCAGCACGATCACCGCCGTCGAGAGGTCGTCGACCCCGATGAGCGCGACGGTGGCGAAGGCCCAGAAGAACACCGGCGTGAAGGCGCGCTCGAAACTCTTGATGTAGCCTTGCTTCTGAACCAGCAGCACCGCCACGTGCAACAGCAGCGCCCCCTTCGCCAGCTCTGACGGCTGAAAGCCTACCACGCCCAGGTCGATCCAGCGCTGCGCTCCACCGCGCGCCACGCCAACGAGCTTCGTCACCGCCAGCAGCCCCAGCGCCCCGATCAACAGCGGGCGGCTCGCGCGCGCCAGCCAGCGGTAGTCGACCACGCTGAAAAGCGCCATCGCCGCCAGCGCCAGCGCCACGCGCGCCCCATGGCGCCACAGGTAGCCCTCCGCTCCCTCCGCGCCCCCGCCGCCCAGGAACGCCGTCGCGCTGTAGACGGCCACCACGCCGATCCCCGCCAGCGCCAGCGCGATCCACGCGACGTACTTGTCGGCCGGAGCTTGCGCCTGCCACCATGTTTGGGAAGAGGTCGTCACGGTGCGAGTGCTGTTTTGTGCGTTGTCGATGTGGTTGAAAGGTGAAGGTTTACGGGGGAAGGTTCGTCAGTTCGCGAGGAACTTTTAACGTTCAACCGTTCACTTTCGACCCTCAAAGGTTCAGCACCAGGCGGCGGAAGGTGTCGCCGCGTTCTTCGTAGTTTTCGTACATGTCGAAGGAAGAGCAAGCCGGACTGAGCAGCACCACGTCGCCATCGCGAGCGAGGCGTTGCGCCGCGCGCGCAGCCTCCTCCATCGAGGCGACCTGCTGGCTCTCCGGGGCCGCTTCGCCCAGTTCGCGCATCACCGTGCCCGCGCTTTCGCCGAGGGCGATCACCGCGCGCGCCTTCTCGCGCACGAGCGGCTTGAGCGAGGAGTAGTCGTTTCCCTTGTCGCGCCCGCCGGCAATCAAGATGAGCGGGGCCTCGAAGCTTTCCAGCGCGTACCACACGGCGTTGACGTTGGTCGCCTTCGAGTCGTTGACCCAGCGCACGCCGCGTCCGCCACTTCGCCCCGACGCGCCGTCGTCCCCCGGCGGGGCATCTGCCGACCCCGATTCAGCAGCAGCACCAGCGGCGGCGGTGGTACGCACCAGCTCCAGGCGGTGCGGAACGCCCTCGAACGTGGTCAGACTCTCACGCAGCGCGTCGGAGCGTACCTCCATGATGCGCGCGGAGACGGCCGCGGCGAGCGTGTTTTGCAGGTTGTGCTGCCCTCGCAGGGAGGGCGCGCGTTCGTCAGCCAGCATAAGCGGTTCTTCTTGACCGTGAATGCGAAAGATGATGCGCCCCTCGTCGCCCGTGAGAAAGATGCCGCGCTCGACCTCGTGCCGCGCCGAAAACGCCAGCGCGTCGAGGCCGCGCCTCGGGGCGACCTGTTCGACGAAGCCGCGCACGAGATCGTCGTCGTGGTTGTAGACGATCGCGTCGCCCTCGTCGAGGTTTTCGAGGAGGCGAAATTTGCTCTGCGCGTAGTCGTTGAAGTTGTGGTTGTAGCGGTCGAGGTGGTCGGGCGTGACGTTGAGCAGGGTCGCCACGCGCGGGCGAAACGTGTCGATGTGGTCGAGTTGGAAGCTGGAGACCTCCACGACGACCACGTCTTCGGGCCGCGCCTGTCGCACGTAGTCGCTGAAGGGGTAGCCGATGTTGCCGGCCACGATGACCTCGCGGTCGGTGTCTTGGAAGGGTTCGCGAAAAAGGTGCCCGGTGAGGCTGGTGGTGGTCGTCTTGCCGTTGGTGCCGGTGATCGCCACGACGGGCGCTTCGCAAAACCAGGACGCCGCCTCGATTTCCGAGTAGACCGCCAGCCCGGCGCGGCACGCCTGCCGCACCACCGACGCCGAGGAGGGCACGCCGGGGCTGACGACAAAGAAGTCGGCTTCGAGCGCACGCCGTGTGTGCCCGCCGAATTCGTACGCCACGCCCGCCTCGTCGAGCGCGTCCTCGAGCCCGTCGGTCGCCGCGCCGTGCTCGGTGAGAAACACGTCCGCCCCCGCCCCGGACAGCAGCCGCGCGGCGGCCCGCCCGCTGCGCGCCGCGCCGACGACGGTGACGTCTTTGCTTTTTACTTGCGAGGGAGACATGGCGAGAGGTTGTGCTTGTAGGCAGTCGTTGGCGTCTGGATGTGGAGGGTGCGAAGGATGGAAGGGGTGAAGGATCGATCTCATAGCGAGACGTTTCCGATGGATTTACTTTCCTTCCCTCCCTCCTCCTTTCTCACCTTCGTAGCGAGCGAAGCGAGCTACCTTATTCTCAGTGTGAGAAGCGCAGCGATGACGGTAATGGCGGTGATGATCCAGAAGCGGGTGACGATTTTCGACTCGTGGGTGCCGCGCGCCTCGAAGTGGTGGTGAAACGGCGCCATGAGAAGCAGGCGCTCGCCCCGGCCGCGCGTACTTCGCGTGTACTTGAACCAGAGCGTCTGGCAGATCACCGAGAGCGCTTCGAGAAAATAAATCG
>PXTR01000131.1 GCA_003023245.1 Bacteroidetes bacterium QS_8_68_15
GATGCCGACGAGGCCGTGGCGCTGCATCCAGGCTTCGAGGGATTCGTCGGCCAGCGGGTTGGAGTACTCCTCGGAGAAGGAGCGCACGACCAGCCCGGCCACCATCGGCGCGTCGGCCTCCAGCGCCTCTTCGCTGGCGCCGTAGTTGCCGATGTGCGGGTACGTCATCGTCATCAGCTGGCCGTGGTACGAGGGATCCGTCAGGATCTCCTGGTAGCCGGTCATCGAGGTGTTGAAGCACAGCTCGCCGCCGGTCGTGCCGCGGCGGCCGACGGCTTCGCCGCGAAGCACGGTGCCGTCGGCAAAGGCGAGGCGCGCCGGCGGGCGCTCGGCGGGGACGTCCGAGTCGGAGGAAAAGCGGATGCTCGTTTGCATGAGGCCGGTCGGTGATGGCGGCGAGAGAAAGCCGAAAGGGGTTGCAGAAGGTACGAGCCACCGTCGGCTTTCACAAGAGGGTTGCGATCACGGTGCGACCGCGCTGATTGCCAGCAACCGCCGCTCGCCCCCGCAGTTCGTGAGAGATCGTGGAAAATCGCCCCGGCACAGCAGGGTTGGCGGGAGAACATACGCAACAGCCTCCAAAAGTTGAGCGGATCCGCATCACACGGCGCTTTCTCTTAGCCCTTTTCTCCTCTGTTTTTCCACCTGTCTTCATGAGCGTGAGCGATTCCCCTCGTCGCCGAGGACGACGCGCTCCGTCGTCGCCTCCGGCCATTCCAGCCGGGTGATGAGATCGGACTCACAGATCTTCCCAGCGGGCGTCTTCCACGTCGTCCTCGTCGCGCAGGCGGGTGGCGCGTTCGTCGTCAGCGCTTCGGCGGCCTCCGCCCCCGGAACGCGAGCGTCCGTTTTGCGGGCCGGCGCTTACTCCGCCCGGCCGGCGCAGCATGGCGCGCAGCAGGTTGGCGACGGCGCGCAGCAGCAGGTACGCCAGCGCCGCGTAGAGCAGAAACTTGAGCATGGGGCGCGGAGCGCAGTTGCGGGTGTCGGGGTGCGGGTGTCGGGGTGCGGGTGTCGGGGTGCGGGTTCGCCGGTCAGCGGCATCACACAGCGCGCGAGAGGAGCGGCGTAAAGTAGGTCGTCCCGTGATGCTCGACGGTGGCGATCTGGTGCACCAGTTCATCGAGCTCATTTTCGTTTTCCACGAAGTCGATTTCCGCCGCGTTGACGATCAGGAGCGGGCTTTTGGTGTAGCGGAAGAAGAAATAGTTGTACGCCTCGTGCAGCGCCTCGATGTAGCCGGGGTCCATGTCTTGCTCGTAGGAGCGCCCGCGCTGCGCGATGTTCTGCATGAGCCGCTCGGGGCTGGACTGGAGGTAGACGACCAGATCGGGCGTGGGGGCCAGCGGCTCCATCAGGGCGAAGAGCGACTCGTAGAGGCTCAGCTCGTCGCCGTCGAGGTTGTGGTGGGCGAAGATACGGTCTTTTTCGAAGGAATAGTCCGAGACGACGATCTCGTGGAAGAGGTCGCGCGTTTGCAGGTCTTTCTGCTGGCGGAAGCGGCTGGCGAGGAAGGCCAGTTGCGTCTGGAAGGCCCAGCGCGCGCGGTCTTCGTAAAACCGCTCCAGGAACGGGTTCTCCTCGAACTCCTCGGTCACGAGCCGGGCCGACAGGCGCTCGGAGAGCAGCCGCGCCAGCGTCGTCTTCCCCGCCCCGATGACGCCCTCGATGACGATGTAGCTGAGGTCGCGCTCGCGAGCGGCGCGCCGAGGGTCGTCGGATTCGGTCGCAGCGTGATCGTCGGTCGCAGCGGCGTCGCTGGAGGGCATGGGGGCGTGATGCGTGATACGTGATGCGTGTTACGTGATGCGTGATGAGGCCAGACCGTATCGCTTTGAGTAGGTCAGCGAAACTACGTTTGCTGACCGACGGCGGACGGCAGACCATGGACGGGGGCTGTTCGGGCCGAGAACGTCGTCAGCAGCACCGCGAGGGTATGACCTTCGGCCCTCCTTCGTCTTCCGTCATCGCTACTGGCAGCATCATTAGCGTACTTTTATTAGCGTACTTCTCTGGACCTACTGCGCTGTCAAGCGTAATTCTTGGCCCTCTGATGTCTTGCCACGAAGCTTCGACGACAGGCGACGGACAACGGACGACTCCACGCCGCCCCGTCGTCGGTCGACCATCGTCCATCGTCTTTTCCCGAATCTCTGTCCAACGCTCGCAGACGAGCAGCCTCACGAATCACGCAACACGAATCACTCGACACGAATCACGCAACACGCTAAAGCGCTATCGCGGTGCGTCGCAGGGCGGCCTGATCGGAGCAGCGCGCCAGCAGTGCGTGTATCGGGTCGTCGAACGGTGCGGGGACGCGCAGGTTCGGCGCGAGGTCGGCCCACGGACGCAGCACGAAGCGGCGCTCGGCGAGGCGCGGATGCGGCAGACGCAGGCGCTCGGTCTCGCGCCGAATCGGGCCGCAGACGAGCAGGTCCACGTCGAGCGGGCGCGGCTGCCAGCCTCCCTTCTCCTCGGCGGCGCGGTCGCGCCCGGCGTCGGCTTCGAGGCGCTGCGCCAGGTCGAGCAGGGCCTCCGGCGAGCGCGTCATCCTGCGAAGCTGCACGACGGCGTTGAGGTAGGCGGGCTGCGTCTCGCCGACGTGTTGCGTGTGCGCCTCGCTTTCGTACACGGGCGACGGCCGCACGGAGGAGCGCCGCCCCGTCGCGGTCCGGCGGTCCCGCTCCAGCGCGCGCACAGCGCCGCGAAGCGCCGCCAGGCGGTCGCCCTGGTTGGACCCGAGCGCGACAAACGCCTCGTCTCGGTTTGGCGGGCGAGCAGAGTTGGTCAAAGCGCTGTTTTCGGTCAGAAAGGGTTCTGCGCCGGTGAAGCGCGTGGTTCGTGATGCGTGATTCGTGATGCGTGAGGTTGCTGATCTGCGGTCGTTGAGAGCAGATTCAAGCGTTTCCCTTTCGGAAAGGCGTCTGCCGGTAGATCTCTGACCGCGAACGAATCGGCCTGCTGTCATCACGCATCACGCAACACGCATCACGCAATACGCATCACGCAATACGCATCACGCGGGCCGATACGCCCGGCTCATCACGCGCCAGCGCCCGCTCCGGTAGCGCGCATAGGTCACGGCGGCGGGCACGATCGTTTCGAGCACGAGCGCGGCGTAGAGGCCCGCCAGCCCCAGCGCGGTGGTGGCCCCGAGGTAGGCTGCCGGCAGCGCAAAGACGAAGAGGCCCAGCGCCTGCCCGTAGAAGGGCCACTGCGTGTCCCCGCCGGCGCGCAACGGACCGAGGGCGCCGTTCATCAATCCCCAGAAGACCACGCTCACGCACGTGGCGCGGATCAACGCCGCCGCCGTCGGCGCGACTGCCGGGTTGCCGGTAAAGAGCCGGCCCACCGGCTCGGCCAGCACGAAGACCACGGCGGCCGCTCCGATGTAGACCGCCAGCGCGAAGCGCAGCACGTCGCGCCCGTAAGCGGTGGCCTCGCGCTCGCGCCCCTGCCCCAGCGCCTGCCCCACGAGGCTGCTCGACGCCAGCCCGAAGCCCCAGCCGGGCGTATTCAGCAGGTCGCGCACGCGCAGCGCAATGACGAACGCCGCCACCACCTGCGGCCCGAACAGGCTCACGATGGCCAGCAGCGGAAATTGCGCGCCCATCTGGACCAGGCTCGTCAGCGCCAGCGGGGCGGCGATCGCGAAGAGGTCGCGCGCGGTGCGCCGGCGCCGCTCGCCCGCCGCCGAGGCGCCCCAGCGGATGCGCACCGGCAGCGCCCCCACCAGCGGGAGCCGCCCCGCCGTGAGGCCGACGGCGAAGACGCCCGTCACCGCGGCAGTGGTGACGACCGTGCCCAGCGCCGCGCCCACGACGCCCCATCCCAGGCCAAAGATCAGGACGGCATTGAGCGCGACGTTGGCCGCCGCCCCGCCGGCGCGCACCACCATCGGCGCCCAGGCATCGCCCGCCCCCACGAGCGTGCGGCTGGCCACGAGATTCAGCGCCGCGAACGGCATCGACAGGCTCACGAGGCGCAAGTAGCGCGCGCCGTGGCTTACCGCTTCGTTCCCGCTCCCGATGAGGCGAATAAGCGACTCCGGGGCGGCCCCGAACCACAGCGTCAGCGGCAGCGTGGCGGCGACGGCAAAGGCGGCGCTCATCGCCACGGCCGCGGACACGCCCGCGTCCTCCTTCTGCTGCCCGCTCGCGCTGAAGCGCTGCGAGACGAGACTGATCGTGCCCCCGGCGATGCCGCCGCCCAGCACGAAGGCCAGCACCCAGTACGGCGTGGCGAACCCGATTCCCGCGATGGCCGGCGCGCCGACCGCGGCGCCCACCATGGCCACGTCGACCGCCGTGCGCGACATGCGCGCCACGCCCGTCACGATGCGCGGCCACGCCAGGTCGGAGGTGCGCACCGCGCGACGCAGGTCGATCCAGCCCCCCCGCGCCAACAGCAGGCCGACGGTTTTGATGGTCCAGCGCACGGGCGCCAGCAACGCGCGAAGCACGAACACCGAGGCGAATGCGAGAGCAAGGAGACACCGGCGTCGCTCTGCCCGGCGAAGAGCCTTGCTCGGCCGCCGGCCGGGGGTGCGACGCACCACGGGTCTCCAACGCACACGCCAGGGCGCGCGGTCGCCGCGCCCGGGGCGCATCGCGTGAAGCGCGCAGGTATTTTCGCTTGCTCCCGAACGCGCCCGCCTTCCGCAACGCACGCCCCCCTCCCCAGTGCGCGCGCTAATGACGCTTGAGAAAATAATCAGGGAAGCTAATGAAGCTCTCCCCCTGATCCTTGATTAGGGGCGACACGCGCGAGGGCGCAGCCCGACTGACGAGCCGAAGGCGAGTAAATGCCGGTAGGCAGAGGGGGTAAAAGTCCAAGGGCTACAAGCGGTTATCAAGACCACCCCCTGCGGGACCCCTCCTCGACTTGAGGAGGGGGAATTCAGAGCCTTCTTCGTTACCCGATTAAAAAACCCAAGTTGTGACCTATCAGAAAATGTGTCATTCCGGACCCCGATCCGGAATCTCATTCGGATTATTGGCAGCCAAACCGAGGGAGATCCCGCATC
>PXTR01000132.1 GCA_003023245.1 Bacteroidetes bacterium QS_8_68_15
CTTCATCAGCTTGCCGGCTTCGACCGGGAGCATCGCGTAGGGGCGCCCGTCGTCGTCACTGAACTCGACTTCGTAGACGTCCGGGGCCAGCTCTTCGACGACGGTGCCCACCTGTCCCACGTAGAGCAGGTGATCGGGGCGTGATTCCGTCAGCGCGACCACGTCGAGGAGTTCGAAAGAAGCTGCCATAGCAGAAGGGTCACAAAACGTAACAAGAAGTCGATCGGGGAAACGCTTCGTCGGAGCGAACGATCCAGGTGCTTCGTACGGTGGCGTGTCCGTGCGACGTACTCATCTCAAAGTCGAGTACGTATCGAATGCCGTACGAATCGGTACGTGTGGGTTGGGCTTCCTGCTGTTGTGCTGCCTGCAAGATCGCCTCGCGCAACTCGGGCCCATCTCCCCGAGTCAAGCGCGAGCGCTGAGCGAAAAACGCGCGCCTTGTGCTTGCCGCGTGAGTGGTTCGGATTCAGGCAATAGTCGCGCAGCTTGCGCGGGTCGACGACCCCGACGACCGCTTCTTCGGCACGAGGGAGCGTCATGATACCTTGCGCGCCGTTTGCTTGCGCCGCACCGTTTCCCAGACGAGCACTTTCAGGTCCGGCAGGATCAAATCGTCGAGGACACGCTTCATCTCCGCGAGCGCGCCGGGGATCGAGAAAAAGAGCGTGTCGCCGGTCGTGCCCGCCGTCGCGCGGGACAGCATGGCGCGCGGTCCCGTCCGTTCGTAGACGTGCCGTCGGTACAGCTCGCCGAAGCCGGGCAGCTCGTTCTCCAGCGCTGCGGCGACGGCGTCGTGAGCACGCGCGCCGCGATCGGTCCCGCCGAGGAACAGCGCTACGTCCACCTTGCCGGCCAGCTCGGTGATGCCGCGCTCGATGACGGCCGGGTCGTGGGGGACGATCTTGTAGAGGGCGACCTCGTGGCCGACCTTGCGGAGGCGCTTGCGCGCGAGCGAGCCGCTGCGGTCGGTCTCTTCGGTGAGCCCTTCCCCGATGGTGACGACCGCGCAGCGCACCGGGCGCCGGCGAAACGATTCAGCGCGCTGGGCGTCCTCGGTGGAAGGCACGGCATGAAGGGGGCAAAAGGGGAAAGTGCAGACCGTGCTCAACGATAACCGCTCGCCTTTCGACATGCAACCTTCGACCTCCGGCTCACCAGCGCGGCGGGTCGTAGCCGCCGCGGCCCCAGGGCGCGCAGCGCAGCAGACGTCCGGTGGTCAGAAGAAGTCCTTTCACGGCACCGTGCCGGCGAAACGCTTCCACGGCATACTCCGAACACGTGGGCGTAAAACGGCAGCTGGGCGGGAAAAAGGGAGAAACGACAGCCTGATAGATGCGCACCAGCCCGACGAAAAAGCGGCGCGGGAGCCGCCACAAAAACGTCAGCGCGACGTGGAGCATGGCGGCAGGGAGCAGGGGCTGGAACGTCGGGCGCTGTTGAAGCAACGGGGGCGCGAGGGAGTTCCGCGGATGCGGGCCCATGCCGAACGCGGATCTCCCGATGCCTTTCCCGGTACGTGCGTCCGCCGGATGCGCCGGCCTTCCCCTTGTCTTTCGAATCGACGGATTCCCTGTTTCCATGAACGCCCTTCTCGACGAAGTGACCTACGACGACGACGGCCTGGTAACAGCCATCGCGCAGGACGCCGCCACCGATGACGTCTTGATGCTCGCCTACATGACCGAAGACACGCTGCGCCGGACGCTCGACACCGAGCGGATGACCTACTGGAGCCGTTCGCGCCAGGAGGTGTGGGTGAAGGGCCAGTCCAGCGGCAACACGCAGCACGTCCGCGAAGTGCGCCTCGACTGCGACGGCGACGCGCTCGTGTTCAAGGTCGATCAGAAGGGCGACGCAGCCTGCCACACGGGGCACCGGTCGTGCTTCTACCGCGAGTACACCGGCAACGGCGAAGAAGGGGGGACGCTCGAAGACACCGGCGAGCAGGTCTTCGACCCGGCGGAGGTGTACGGGTAGAGTGATGCGTAATGCGTGTTGCGTGATGAACGCACCCCCCGCCGCGCACGTCAAAGATCTGCCGGCGTGTCGTTCAGACAGCAATACTGCAGCACGCTTTTCGTCGAGCTTCCGACGACCGATGAATATGCTCAACGCCGCGTGGCCGTTCGTGGCCGGGGTGCTTCTGTGCGAGGGCGTCGGCGTCGTCGCGGCCGTCGCCACGCAGTCGTCGGTGCGGACGTGGTACCCGACGCTGGCGAAGCCGTTTTTTACGCCGCCGGACTGGCTCTTCGCGCCGGTGTGGATCGTGCTCTACGCGGCGATGGGCGTGGCGGCGGCGCTCGTATGGCGCGCGAGCGCGGGTGGACGGGCCGTGCGGGTCGCGCTTCTCGTCTTCGCGGCGCAGCTTTTGCTGAACGGCGCGTGGTCGGTCGTCTTCTTCGGGGCGCGCTCCCCCGCCGGCGGGTTGGTCGTCATCGCGGTGCTGTGGCCGGCCGTCGCGGCGACGATGCGGCTCTTTTTCCCAATGCGCCCCCTCGCCGGCTGGTTGCTGGCGCCGTACCTGGCATGGGTGACGTACGCCCTCGCGCTCAACGCGGCGGTCTGGTGGATGAATTAGCGCCTGCGGCGCGGTTTCGGGTTCGGGGTTTGGTGGGGGTTCAGGTTTTCTTCTGGGAAGCGCCGAAATCAAAACGGCCACGTCACACGATCTCGGCGAGCATCTCGGGCGTGGGATCGGGAACGCGGCCGTTTTGGGCGCGCGCTTCGAGGTGCTCGGCGCGGCGGCCCAGCTCTTCGATCATGCCGGTGAAGATGAACTTGTGCGGCACGTAGAGCGCGTACCAGTACAGCAGCCCGAAGAGGCCCTTCGGCTCGAAAAAGGCGGTCTGCGTAATCAGCGCGCCGTCGGCGCGTTCGCCGGAGGAGGAAATTTCGTACTGAAGCCAGGCGCGCCCGCCGGTCTTCATCTCGGCGCGCAGGCGCAGGGTCTTCGGGTCGCGCTTCCCGTCGACGACCTCCACGCGCCAGAAGTCCACCACGTCGCCTCTGCGCAACTTCGTCGGGTGGCGCCGCCCCTTGCGGTAGCCGATGCCGCCGATCAGGAGGTCGAGGTAGCCGCGCAGGACCCACAGGAAGTTGGCGTAGAGCCAGCCAGTGTTCCCCCCGAGGGTTTGCGCCGTCTTGAAGACCGCCTCCGGCGAGGCGTCGACGCGGAGCTGGCGTTTTTCCTTGATCATGCCCTCGGTACGCTCCAGCTCCTCGACCACCTCGCGCCCCTGCGGACTCGACGAAAGCGCGCTGTGCCAGAGCGTCGGCACCGAGCGGTCGGCGTGGCGGCGCAGGGCCAGGCGCATGGCCGCCTCCATCGAAATGGGGTCGATGCCGGGAAAGAGGCTGCGCGCCTTGTCGCCGTCGGTGACGGTCACTTCGCTGCCGAGGCCCTCGATCAAAGGGCGCGCGACCTTGTTGGTAAACGGCGTGACCAGCCCAATCCAGTGCGAGGAAAGCGTCGGCGTCAGAAACGGAACGTCCACGATCCAGCGACGCAGGCCGCGCACATGCGCGTAAGTCGTGAACATGCCCGCGTAGGTCGTCACGTCGGCCCCGCCGATTTCGATGATCTCGCCGGCGCTCTCCGGCGTGTCGAGCGCGCGGGTGAGATAGGACAGTACGTCGCGCACGGCCACCGGCTGGGTGGGGGTGTCCGTCCACTTCGGGCAGATCATTACCGGGAGGCGCTCGGTAAGCGAGCGCACCAGCTCGAACGACAGGCTGCCCGACCCGATGATAACGGCGGCGCGAAACTCGGTCACGGCCACCTCCGGCCCGCTGCTTTCGCGCAGGCGGCGGCCCGTCTCTAACCGGCTCTCCAGGTGCTCCGACCGCCGCTCGCCCTTCGGCTCGATGCCGCCGAGGTACAGCAGCCGATCGATGCCTTCTTCGCGGGCGGCGTTTCCGAAGTTGGTAGCCGCGCGACGGTCGCGGTCGGCGAACGCCTCCTTGCCGGCGCCGAGGGAGTGGATCAGGTAATACGCCGCGTCGATCCCGTTCATCGCCGGCCGAATCGTGTCGGGGTCGAGCGCGTCGCCTTCGGCGACCTCCACGTCCCCGCGCCAGGGTTTCCCCTCGAGGCGCTCGGGGCTGCGCACGAAGCAGCGCACGTCGTACCCTTCCTCCAGCAGGCACGGCACGGTTCGGGACCGGCGGAAGAAGCGTCGGGAGAGAAACGATCACCGGAAGAGGAGGAGGGGGATGGTGCGGCGCACACGGTACTGCTGCGGGTACTTCTTGGAAAAAACGGGGTCGGCGATGATGCGCGACGGACGCGCGACCTAATTGGACGAGCGCGCCGCCGGGACGTTCGGCGCGCGCGGCCGGGCAGAAGAGTCGCTTCCGCGTGTTCGACGCCGGGGTTACAGCAACGTTGCGTCGAGCGGGGATCTATGGACTGCCCGTCCCGCTCCCAACATATGCCCGCCGTGAAAAAAGCGAAAAGGCGGCGCGAGGCGCGCCGGCGACGAGCAGTTCGTCGCCGGCCTCGGCGTCTGTTATTTTCTTTCCCCATCCGTTCAGTACCTCACCCGAGAGGACGCTCCCATGGCAGAAACGACCAAAGACGACACCCAGACTTGGCCGGAACTCGCGATCGGCCTCTACGACAAGCTCACCGGGCGCGGGGCCGAAATCACCTACGACTTCGACGACTTCGAGCTGCACGTGCCCAGCAAGGTCGGCGACGACGCCGAGTACGCAAAGTGGAAGATGGACGGCACGGTCCACATCCGCACGCGCGACGACGCGGCGTGAGGCCCTTTCGGACTTGGACGGCCGACGGTGGTCTTTCGGATCGCGAAGAGGTATTCGTGAGCAAGGCCGCCCGGTGCGTCTGTAGCAACCGCCTTGTCATACGTATCTCCGTGCGGCCGGTCGATGTGGAGTGACGGGGCGACGCCTGCACATCTGCCCCCCGCACACCCCCTCCTCCGCACCCACTTATGCCCCGCCTCACGCCGCTCGACGTCGTCGCGGACCTCTCGCTCGTCGCCGACGGCGACGACCTGCGCATCCGCGGCGACGGGCGCACTGTCGTCGTCGCGGCCGAGAGCCTGGGCGCGCTGCGACGCCTCCTACAGAACCTGCCGGAAAGCCGGCGCACGTCTGCGCACCTCGGCCGGCTGCACGGCGCGCTCGAAGAGGCGGACCTGACGGTGGAGGTGCGTGCCGCCGGCGACCGGGTCGCCCGCCTGGGCGCCGACGCCGAGGCGGGAGCGATGAGCCGCCTGCTCCGCCTCAGAGGTCTGGGCGTGGAAGTGCGTGCCGCGCGGCCCGCGCTCACGGCGGCCCGGCAACGGCCCGGCCTGGCGCTGGCGCTCACGGCGGCGGGCGTAGCCGGCGGCGCGGCGCTGCTGTACCTGCTGTTTGGGCAACGAGACTGATGATTCCGAAAAGCCGGCAACGCGAGCACCGGTTCAACCTTTGGGAAACGAGTGGTGCGTGATGCGTGTTGCGTGAGGAAACCTACCGGCGGACGGGGAGGATGGCGGCATAAGGCCGAGTAAGACGAGGCGGGCTGGCTACCTCACGCATCACGAAACACGCATCACGCCATGACCCGCTCGTTCAAGATCGGCTCCGTCGCGGGCATCGGCCTCTTCCTGCACTGGACGTTCGGCCTGCTCCTGGCGGGCGTGCCGGCGCTGTACCTGTGGCAGGGCGCGACCGTGCAGGCGGCGCTCGTAGGGACCGGCGTGGTGGGGGCGGTCTTTGTCTGCGTGGTGCTTCACGAACTGGGGCACGCTCTCACTGCGCGCCGCTTCGGCGTGCCCACGCGCGACATCACACTCTACCCCATCGGCGGGCTCGCGCGGCTGGCGCGCATCCCCGAAGAGCCGATGAAAGAGTTCGGAATCGCCGTCGCCGGGCCGGCCGTCAACGTCGTCATCGCCGCCGCGCTGGGCGCGCTCGTGGGGGCGACCGGGGCGACGCTCCAACCGGAAGCGGCGCTCTTTACCCCCGAGGGGCCGCAGGCCGGCAACGTCCCGGCGACGCTGCTGTGGATGAATGTGGCGCTGGCGGGGTTCAACCTGCTGCCGGCCTTTCCGATGGACGGCGGGCGCGTGCTCAGGGCCTTGCTGGCCACGCGCCTCTCCTACGCGCGCGCTACGCAGATCGCCGCTAACGTGGGGCAGGTCATGGCGCTGGGCTTCGGGCTACTGGGCCTCTTCAGCGGCAACCTGGTTCTGGTGTTCATCGCCGTCTTCGTCTACCTCGGCGCGCGGCAGGAGGCGCGCCAGGCCACCATCCGCGAGACCACGCGGCACCTGCGCGTGCGCCAGGCCATGATGACGCGCTTCCGGGCGCTCGCTTCCGAGGATCCCATCGACCGGGGCGCTGACGAGCTCCTCGCCGGCACCGACCACGACTTTCCCGTCGTCGACAAACGCGGCGCCGTGGTGGGCCTTCTGACGCGCCAGCGTCTCATTCAAGCCCTCTCGGAGCGCGGGCATGCGGCGACTGTCGGCGAGGTCGCGGGCGAGACGCCCTTCATCGCCGAGGCGGACGCCAATCTCGACGACACGTTCCGCGACATGCAGGAAGCGCAGTGCGACACCGCTCCCGTGGTCGAACGGGCGGGAGCCGAAGACGGCCGCCTCGTCGGCCTGCTGACGATGGAAAACGTCGCCGAGCTGATGACGATTTACTCCGCGCTGGGGGAGCATCTGCCGGCGTCTGTCCGGACGCGGGAGAGCGGCGGCAGGGGGCGCGTGCGCCGACTGGAGGGGCAGGGCTGTGCTCGTGGGTCGTTCGCAATCGCAGGGGCATGACGCAAGGCTCCTCGCTGAAGCTCGCTCGTTCGTGGGCCGTGGATCGTTTTTTTACCGGCGACCCTCGCCGGCATTTTGAAGACGATCAACGAACAACGACCCACGAATAACGTCGCCTTTCCCGAAACCGTCCTGCTTCGTAGGTTGAAGGCGAACATCTGCCGAACACGAACCCGCTTCGCCACATGACCCGCCGCACCAAAATCGTCTGCACCCTCGGCCCGGCCTCGTCTGACCGTGAGACCATTCGCCGGATGATCCGCGCCGGGATGGACGTCGCGCGGCTCAACTTTTCCCACGGCGACCACGAGGAGCACGCCGCGCGCATTCGCCACGTGCGGGAGGCGGCCGAGGCGGAAGGGCGGCCCGTGGCGCTCTTGCAGGACCTTCAGGGGCCGAAAATTCGCATCGGCGAGGTCGCCGACGGGAGCGTGCTCGTGCACGAAGGGCGCGAGCTGACCCTCACGACCGAGCCGATGGAAGCCGCCGGCACCGCCGAGCGCGTCCACATCGACTACCCGGATCTTCCGCAGGACATCGGCGAGGGCGGGCGCATCCTCATCGACGACGGGCTGCTGGAGCTGGAGGTGCTGGAGGCCAACGGAGCGGAGGTGCGCACGAAGGTCGTCGTCGGCGGCCCGATGCGCTCGCGCAAGGGCGTCAATCTGCCGCACGTGCGCACGTCCACGCCCTCCCTCACCGAAAAAGACCGCGACGACCTGGCGTTCGGGCTGTCGCAAAACGTCGACCTGTTGGCCCTCTCGTTCGTGCGCAGCGGAAGCGACGTGGAAAAGCTCCTCGAGCACGTGCGTGAGGCGGGCAAGGACGTGAGCGTCGTCGCCAAGATCGAGAAGCCGCAGGCCGTGGAAGCCATCGACGAGATCGTCGACACGGCCGACGGGCTGATGGTCGCGCGCGGCGATATGGGGGTGGAGCTGCCGCTCTCGCGCGTGCCCGAGACGCAGAAGATGCTCATCCACGAGGGCCTCGCCGGGGCCAAGCCCGTCATCACGGCCACGCAGATGCTCGAGTCGATGATCGAAAACCCGCGTCCGACGCGCGCGGAGGCCTCCGACGTGGCCAACGCCGTGATCGACGGGTCCGACGCGGTTATGCTTTCCGGTGAGACGGCCGTCGGGGAGCACCCGGTGCGCGTCGTGGAGGTCATGAGCACCGTCGTCGAAGAGGCCGACCGCTACCGTTCGGAGTTTCGCGCGCCGCTGGCAAACGCCGGAGAGGAGGTCGGCGCGTTCACCGACACCGCCGCCGAGCGCGACATCATCGAGTCGATCAGCTTCACGGCCTGCCAAGTCGCCGAGCAGGTGGGCGCCGAGGCGGTCGTCTGCCTCACCAACTCCGGCGCCACGGCCCGCTCGATCGCGCGCCACCGGCCCGACATGCCGATCTACGCCTTCACCGACGAGGAGCGCGTGGTCGACCGCCTGGGCATTCTCTGGGGAACCCGCGCCTTCGCCATTCCTTTTCAGAACGATACCGACCAAGGCGTCGCGCTCGTGCATCAGGAGTTGACCGAGCGCGGCCTCGTCGATCCCGGCGATCTCATCGTGCTCACGGCCGGGATGCCGCTCCCGCGCCACGGGCGCACCAACATGATTCACGTCAGCCGCGTGGCGTAATTGGTTTAGCGTTGGAAGGTTGAAAGTTGAAGGTTCGCAGCCTGAAAAACTTTCCCATCTTCAACTTCCAACCGTCGACCCGTCTATGCGCTTTCGGTCTGCTCGTCGCGTTGCGGCTCTGCTGCTACTTTTGCTGGTGGCAGCGACGGGCGTGGTGGCCGGGTGCGGGCGCACCTCGATGGTGGGGCGCCGCGTGGACGACTTATCGGCCTATTACAACAAGTTCTACAACGCGCGCCAGGCCTTCGACGAGGCCACCCGCCCGCTCGACGAACTCGAACAGCCGGTCGATCTCGCCACCTACCTGCCGGTCTTTCCGCCGCCGACGCAGGTGCAGAACGAGGAGGCGTTCACCCGGGCCATCGACAAAAGCGCCGATCTGTTGCGGAAGCATCCGCAGTCGAAGTGGGTCGAGGACGCGCTGCTCTTGATCGGGAAGTCGTACTTTTACCAGGGAAACTACGTCGGCGGGGAGCGCAAATTCCGCGAGGTCATGGAGCAAAGCAGTCCGCTGGAGGGCGAAGCGCGCTTCTGGCTGGGACGCGCGCTCTTCGCGTCCGGTGATCTCGCCGGCGCGGAGCGACATCTGACCGAAAGCCTCGCCGCCACCGACAGCCTCCGCGAGCGGTGGGTTGCGCACATGCAGCTCCTGCTGGGGCAGGTGCACGTGTGGCAGGGCACGTGGGCGTCGGCCGCCGACGCGCTGAAGCGCGGCGTCCAGGGCGTGCGCGACGGGCAGACGCGCGCTCGGGCCTTCGTTCTGCGCGGGCAGGTGCTCGAAACGATGGGCCGCTACGCCGACGCGGCGGCCGCCTACCGCAGCGCCGCGGAGGAGCGCCCGCGCTACGAGGTGGCCTACGCGGCCGAGACGAGCGCGTTGCGGATGGCCATGCGTGCCGGCGTGCAGGAGCAGAGCGCGGTGCTCGAACAGCTCCGCCGGCTGGAGCGCAACGACAAAAACAAAGAAAAGCGCCCCGCGCTGGCGCTGCTGCGCGGGCAGCTCTACCAGGCGCAGGGGCGCCCCGACCGGGCACGCAAAAGCTACGACGAGCTGTTGTACCCGGGCGAGGAGCGATCGGCCGGGCAGCCGTCGACGCCGGCGAGCGTGCGCGGCCGGGCGCACTACGAACTCGGTCTGCTCTACCGCGACGTCTACGGTAACTACACGCGCGCCGCGGCCCACTTCGACACCGCCGCCACGGCGCTTGAATCGCCCGACCGCCGCCGTTCGGCGGGCAGCGGGGCCGGGCGCGCGCCGCTGCCGACGGCCTACGCCGTCACCGACAGCCGCCGCCTGGCCGACCGCTACGGGCGCGTCGCCGAGGCGTCCGAGGCCGTCGCGCGCATCGACTCGCTGCTGCGGCTGGGGCGCATGGACGAGGAGACCTTCCGCGCGTTCGTCGACAGCCTGCGCCGCGCGAAGGTCCAGCAGCTGGAAGAGGCGCAGGAGCGAGAGGCGCGCCGCCGCGCTGAGCGCAGCTTTCGGCAGGGCGGCGGCGGGCGACAAGAGGGGCGCGGCCGGCGCTCGCCCGGGGGCGCGCCGGCGGGGAGCGACGAGTCCGGTTTTTTGTTTCACCGCAACGCGACCAAGGTGGCGCAGGCGCTACGTTCCTTTCGCCAACAGTGGGGCGAGCGCCCGCGCGTCCCCAACTGGCGCCGCCGCGAGGCCATCTCCACGCAGGCCGACGCGCAGGTGCCGGGCGATCCGTCCAAAACCGTGGGCCCGCAGCAGGAACGGCCCGCCGCCGGCCTCCCGCAGGTCGACGTCTCGGCGGTGCCGCGCCGTCCCGAAGAGCGCGACGAGCTTCGTTTTGAACGCGCTTCCGCACGCTACAACCTGGGCAATGCCCTGCTGCTCTCCGCCCAGCAGCCCGACTCGGCAGCCGTCTGGTTTCGCCGCGTCATCGAGGCGGGCGCCGACACGGCCGTCGTGCGGCGTGCGCGCTACGCCCTGGCCGAGGCCGAGCGCGCCGCCGGGCGGCTCGAAGAAGCGCGCCGCCACTACCGCCGGGTCGCCCGCGAGCAGCGCGGGACGAAGCTGGCGCGCCAAGCCATGCAGCCCCTTGACGGCTCCTCTCCCGCCTCCCCGGGCGGCGGCTCCGGCGACGCCTCGCCGGTACGTCCGACCTCCGCCACTGTTCGCGAGGCGGAGAACGCATACGCGCGCGCTCACAGAACGTGGAAAAGCGCCGGCAACGAACAGGCAGCCCTCCGCAACTTCCTCCGGGTCGCCGCGACGTACCCCGAGGCCCGCGTCGCCCCGCGCGCGCTCTGGGCCGCCGCCCGCCTCTCCGCCGCGTGGAACCGCCGCACGGGACGCCCCCTGACCGACTCCCTCCCGGTCGCCGTGCCCGAGGAGGCGCGCTCCCTGCTGGCCGACGACCGCCCCGCCGCGGACTCGAGCGCGACTTCTGCGGACTCGAGCGCGGCTTCTACCGACACGACGAGCGCCGCTCCCGCCGACGCCGACGAGGAGGCCTCTTCTTCCACCGCCGCCCCGACGCTGACGCTGAACCGCCTGCTGACGGTGCTGGCGCGCCGCTTTCCCGACGCCCCGCACGCCGACCGCGCGCGCCGCATGAAGCGCGCCCTCCACGAGCGCTATTCCGATCACTTTGCCCCCGCGTCTGCAGAGGCCGACGCGGCGGCGCCCCGCGACTCCGCCGCCGCTGCTCTCCCGCGCGACTCGACGGCGGCCCCGGCGGATTCGACTGCTGATGGGCGGCCCGCAGCCGAGCAACGACGGACCGATCGGAGAGAAAGAGCCGCTGCACAGCGCAAGCGACGGATGCGCGTCGCCCGTGCGCGGAAGGAGCAGCAACAGACGACGGAGGCCGCCCGCCCTGCGGTGCAAACGGACAGCGCGCAAGCCGATAGTGCGCGCACACCCGTGGACGGTGGCAGGCCGCCCGTCCCCGCACGGCGCGATAGCAGCGCCGAACGGTGGACGATCGTCGTCGCTTCCGATACGTCTTACTCGCGTGAGGCAGCGCGGGCGCAGGCGCAACGGCTCGCGCCACGATTCGAGATCCTTTCCGCTGGCCTTCTGAATTCGGAAGGCGAGGACGGCGCGTCACGCTACCGCGTTGCGCTGGGGCAATTTTCAACGCGAACAGAGGCCGAAGCCGCGCACCGTCGTCGCCGGTCGTCGCTGCCGTCGAGCAGTCGGGTTATCAAAGCGTCCGAGCCTCCGCAGCCGCTGGAGGAGACGCAACGGGAGGACGCGGCGAAAGCGGAAAAAATCCGTGAGGCAAACGGCGCCTCGGAAAGGCGCCCCGAAAAAGAAGGCGTCCGAAGAGCAGGCATCCCCCGTCGAGCAGAAGTAATCACGGGGCAGGAGGAAGCGCGTCGCCGGGGCAGGAGCGGGAGGAACTAACGGTCGGACCGACGGTTCGCCTTGTTCCCATCGAGGCTCGTCCGAGGCTCATCTGCTGGCCGCGCGTTGCGCCGAGGGATACGGCAACGGCTTGCGTTCTCGCGGCGCGTTCGGCACAGCCCTTGCACGCAGTTTTTCGGTGCCGCGACTTTTCAGCAGGAGCCTTCTCGGCAGGAACGGGGCCGCTCGGTGTCGTGGATCGGCGTCGGAGGAACACCCCGCGGGGGAAGGCGCTCTGCTTTTTCAAGCACAGCCTTTTCTATGGCTCAGCAAGGACGCCCCGACGACCATTCGAACGGCCAATCGGACGCCTCCGGCGGCGACGGCGGCAGCGGTGGTGGTGGTAGCTTTCAGTTCCCCAAGTGGATTTTGCTGGCGGCGGCGGTGTTTCTGGGGGTTCACCTGCTCTGGAACTGGACGCCCGGCGGCGGGCAGGAGGTCGAGTATTCGAGGTTTCTCGATCAGGTCAATCAGGGCCTTGTTAAAAACGTCGAGATCATCAACGGGACGCGCATCGAGGGCACCTACGCGAAAAGTGCCGTTCAGAGCGGCAAAGTCGAGCCCGCCGACCCCGGCAGCGACCTGCTGGGCAACCCGGCCAGCGGAGAGGAACGTCGCCGCTTCACCACCACCAAGACCGACGATCACGACCTGACCGACTTTCTGCGCGAGTACAACGAGAGCGCGGGGTCGAGCGGGCAGGAAGTCGCCTTCAGCGCGCGGCAGGAGGAAAACTGGCTGGGCAACCTGCTCGTCTGGCTCATCCCCATCGGGCTGCTGGTGGTCTTGTGGCTCTACTTCATGCGCAAGATGAGCCCCGGATCGCAGGTCCTCAACATCGGCAAGAGCAAGGCCAACGTCACTGAGGCGGAGGAAGACCATGACGTGAACTTCGAGGATGTGGCGGGGCTCGACGAGGCGAAAGAAGAGGTCGTCGAGGTCGTCGATTTTCTGAAAGATCCCGAGAAGTTCACCAAGCTGGGGGGCGAACTGCCGAAGGGGGTTCTGCTCGTCGGCCAGCCGGGGACGGGGAAGACGCTGATGGCAAAAGCCGTCGCCGGGGAGGCGGGCGTGCCGTTCTTCTCGCTTTCGGGGAGCGACTTCGTGGAAATGTTCGTCGGCGTGGGGGCCAGCCGCGTGCGCGACCTGTTCAAAAAAGCCAAAGACCAGGCCCCCTGCATCATCTTCATCGACGAAATCGACGCCATCGGGCGCTCCCGCGGGCGCAACTCGATGGTCGGCGGCAACGACGAGCGGGAGAACACGCTCAACCAGCTTCTGTCGGAAATGGACGGCTTCGACTCCGACAAGGGCGTCATCATCATGGCGGCGACCAACCGGCCCGACGTGCTCGACCAGGCGCTGCTGCGGCCGGGCCGCTTCGACCGCCAGATTATGATCGACAAGCCCGACCGGCGCGAGCGCGAGATGATCTTTGAGGTACACATCCAAGACCTCCTCGTCGGCGACGGCGTGAACTTGGAGGTGCTGGCGGGGCAGACGCCGGGCTTCGCCGGGGCGGAGATCGCCAACGTCTGCAACGAGGCGGCGCTCCTGGCCGCACGCGAAGATAAGAAGGCCATCGGGATGGAGGACTTCGAGCAGTCCATCGACCGCGTGATCGGGGGGCTGGAGAAAAAGAACAAGCTGATCAGCCCGGAGGAGAAGGAGATCATCGCCTACCACGAGAGCGGGCACGCCATCGTGGGCTGGTTCTTGGAGCACACCGACCCGGTCGTCAAGGTGTCGATCGTGCCGCGCGGCATGGCGGCGCTGGGCTACTCGCAGTCGATGCCCGAGGAGCGCTACCTCTACAGCAGGCAGGCCCTGCTCGACCGCATGGCGATGATGCTGGGCGGGCGCGTGGCCGAAGAGATCATCTTCGGCGAAGTGACCACCGGCGCGCAGAACGACCTTCAGCGCATCACCAAGATGGCCTACGCGATGGTCACCGACTACGGCATGAGCGAGCGCGTCGGCAACGTCAGCTTCAACCTGTCCTCCAACGGCGAGGGCGGCGGCGACGAGCAGCCGATGTTCGAGAAGCCCTACTCCGACGACACGGCCCGCGCGATCGACGAGGAGGTCAAGGCCATCGTCGACGAGGTGCGCGTCCGCGCCCGCGAGCTGCTGGAGACGCACCGCGATAAGCTCGACGACATGGCCGAAACGCTGCTGGAGAAGGAGGTCATCGGCCCCGAGACGCTGGTCGATCTGTTGGGCGAGCGCCCGCACGGAGACTACGTGGCGTTGCGCAACGGCCAGGCCAACGGGCACGCCGGCAACACCGGCTCCGCCGACGACGGCGAAAGCGGCCAGCAGCCGAAGAGCGGCCGCGAACCGCGCGGCGTCGACGCCGAGGGCGAGCCGTCCGCCTCGCCGCCGTCGGAGCACGCAGGCGACGACCCTGGCCCGGCGGAGACCAGCGGCGACGGCGCTGCGGGCCAGGCGCCGGACAGCGTGCCCGACAGCGGCAGCACCCCGCGCCCGCGCAGCGACGAGGACGAGTCGTAAACACGAACGGCGAACCGCGGATGACGGCAGGCCGTTTCCCCGCGGCGTTCCCGCAAAAACGGCGTCCCCGTTCGTGAAGAAAACGCAGGGGGGCGACGCATCGTGCCCTGTGGCGTGCGACCGAGCCCCCGCAGCGTGCGAGTTCATCCGTCGGCGCGGCGTTCTTCTTCGGCGAAGGCGCGCTCGGCGATGGCGCGGCCCAGTTCCGGCGCGTTGCCCCAGGCGCGGTTGTTGAGGGCGAGGTTGAGCGTGGCGCCGTGCGCCTCGGCCTGGAAGAGCAGAGCGGCGGCGTCGTTCACCATGTCGCGCGCGCCGGGTGTCTCGCTGAGCGACGGCACGGCCTCGTCGAACGGATAGGCCCGGGCGTAGGCGTCAGCGTACTTGACGTCGCGGGGCGTGAGCAGGCGGCACACGGCCTCGCCGTTGGCGGCGGAAAAGCGCTCGCCCGCCATCGCCCATTGCTTGCGGATTTTGGGCAGCCAGGTCCAGTGACTGAAGACGAACCCCAGCCCGGCGCGGTCGAGCAGGTCGAAGTACGCCTTCGTCAGCAGGTGCTCGGAGCGCAGTTCGACGTGGGGTTGCGGTCCTTCGGAGCCGATCTTACTGAAAAAGGCCCCCAGCGTCTCGGCGTGTTCTTCCGGGGCGGGGCTGTCGGCGACGCGCTGGTACTCCTGCTGGTAAATGACGCCGACGGCGCGTGCGCCGAGCACCTCGCGGAGCGGCTCCAGGAAGCGCCGCCGGCAAGCGTCGGCGTCGAGGAAGTCGGGGTTTTCCACGAAGCCCGAACTGCGCCGGAGCCGGCGCGCGAAGTACCGCTGCGGCGCCTTCACCAGAAAGCGCGCCCCCTCGGGGGCGAAGTCGGCGTAGTTTCGGAGCGCGCGGTGGCTCGACGTGGGCGCGCCGTCGTCGTCGAGAAGCGGGCGGTAGAAGGGGAAGTCGAGTTCCAGCACCTCGAAGTGCTCGAAGTAGTCGCGCACCGATCCGACGGGCACTTTTTCTTCTTGAAACTCCCGCCCGCCGAGGGTGCGTGTGCGCGTGGAGGTCTTCGTAGCGTAGCGCCAGGGGTAGACCTGCCCGATCCAGCCGGCGTAGCGGTCGCTGGCGGTGCCGAAGCGCGCGGCCGGCCGCACGCCGCGAAAGTCGTAGTGCTCCGCCCGCTCGCGCCGCTTGCGGAGCGGTTGCGGGTTTTGGGGGTCGGGTTGGGGGTTGGTTGGCATGAGCGCAAGGCGACCAATCGACGTGAGCGAAAGCGACGGCGGAGCGAGGCGCGTACGATCGTCAACGCCCCGTTCGGGATGGGCAAGCGCGCTCGCCGTACGAACGTTGTAGCGACCCAGCGCCGCTGGGTCCTGCGGAAGGCAAACCGTTTCGTGGAAGGTTTTGGGCAATCGTGTTCCTGTTTTCAAACGTCCGATCCACACGGCGTATCACGCGCTTCGTTGGAGTTCCTGGCGCGCCTGATGGAACGAGAGGTAGACGCCGAGGGCGAGGAAGACGTAGTAGCCCAGGAAGCGCCACACCAGCAGCGTCAGGGCCATCAGGGATCCGGGCATGAGCGGGCCGAAGAAGAGTGCGTAGAGCCCTTCGACGCCGCCGGCGCCGCCGGGGGTGGGCATCAGCAAGCCGCCCATGTGCAGCGCCGCCGAGCGCAGCGTCGCCAGCACCACGTCGAGCGCTGGGTAGACGCTCCAGACGACCAGGACCGCCAGCAGGTAGCGGCCCATCCACATGGCGATGGTCAGCAGGAAGCTTTTGGCGTAGAAGGCGGCCGACTGTTCGCGCATCCGGTGGGCGCGTTCGGAAAAGCGCGTCGCCTCGCGCACCACGCGGTGGCGAAAGCGGCGCAGCAGGCGCAGGCTGAAGACGCGGCCGGCCAGGCGCCGCAACAGCCGGGGCCGAAAGAGAATGGCGTAGCTGAACAGCGCCGCCCAGAGAAGCATCCCGGTGAACACGACGAAAAACGTCCAGTGCCCGAAGCCGTAGGCCACGTCGGGAAAGACGTTGAAAAACGACGAGGCTGCCAGGAGCAGCGGAATCGAGAGGGCAAACCAGAGCTGGTCGAGCACCATCGAGAAGAGCATAAACGCCGACGCCTCGCCGACGGGGATGTCCTGGTCGCGCGCCAGGTAGACGATGGCAATGGGCCCGCCGCCGATGGCCGTGGGCGTGAGATTGGAGAGAAAGTCCCACGCGAGCTGTCCGCGCACGCCTTCGGCCAACCCCAGGCGCCCCCCCGAGATGAAGTGAAAACGCCACCCCCCGAAAAAGACGCGCAGGGCCGTCGTCGCGCATGCGCCGCCCAGCAGCCACGGGTTGACCGTGCGGGCGAACGTCCAGAACGCGCCCGGCTCGAAGGTGAACGTCGCCACTACGCCGAGCGCCAAGAGACTCAAGCCCAGCGGCCACAGCATCTGCGGCCAGCTCATCGACGACCCGGGAGCGGAAAGAACGCCCCTCCCGCCTGAAGGAGCGTCCCCCCGTCCGTTTTTCGAAGCCTCGTCGGGAAGATGAGAAGACGAGGAGGCCGCGGAGGCTTCAGCAGCAGAGGAGGCGTCGGCCGCGTCGGAGGAGCGAGGCGCGTCGGGCATGAACGGGCGGTCGAAAGCAAGGAGACGGCGCATGGCCCGAACGCCCGTTTTTTCGGACGGAGGAAGGCTACGCCGGTCAGCCTGCGATAAACCGAAGCGCTCCGGCGCGGTTCGGAACGAGCCGTCGCCGTCGTCGCGGGCGGAGCGAGAGCGCGGACAAGCTAAAAACCTCGCTCCTCCACGTAAGTTGGAAACGACCCCGGTTTTGGTTCGCGGCTCACGCCCTCCAAATGGCACGACCGGTCATTTGCGCATCACGAACACACGCCCCATGCGCCGCGCCGACCTGCACACCCACACCACCTGCTCCGACGGTCGGCTCGCGCCGGCGGCGCTGGTGCGCGAAGCGGCCGCGCGCGACTTGTCGGTCCTCGCCGTCACCGATCACGACACGGTCGCCGGCGTGCCCGAGGCGCAGGCGGCGGGCCGGGCGGAGGGCGTGCAGGTCGTAGCGGGCGTGGAGCTGAGCGTAACGCACGGCAGCGGCGACGACGGCGAGGATCTGCATCTGCTCGGCTACGGCTTCGACCCCGAACATGACGAGCTGCGGCAGCACCTGGCACGGTTCAAGGAAGCGCGCCGCGAGCGGGCTCGCGCGATGGCCGAGCGCCTCACCGAGATCGGCTACCCGCTCGCATTCGACGACGTAACGCGCCAGGCCGCCTCCTCTTCGGGCGACGAGGCCGCGCTGGGCCGCCCGCACGTGGCGCAGGCGCTCGTCGCCGCCGGGCACGTGCCCACTTCGCGCGCCGCCTTCGACCGCCTCATTGGCGACGACGGCCCCGCCTTCGTCGACAAGCCGCGCTTCGACGCCGCCGACGCGCTCGACCTGCTGCACCGCGCCGGCGGCATCGGCGCCCTGGCGCACCCCGGCGAGTGGACCGCCGACGCCGCGTTCCGCGCGCTCCTCGACGCCGGCCTCGACGCCGTCGAAGTCGTCCATCCCGCCCACGACGAACGCCTCGCCCGCTACTGGCGAAAAAAGGCCGACGCCCACGGCCTCTTGCCGACCGGCGGCTCCGACTACCACGGCCCCGGCGACGACGCGGACGACCGCTTCGGCGCGTTCACCGCCCCCGCCCCCTCGATGTTCGACTTTTAGTTTTCGATTTTCAGTTGTTAGTTGATGGGCGTCAGGGTTTGCTGGATGATCCTCGCACTCCCACCCCCCGCCCTCCCACATCCCTGCACTCTCCGTGCCCGAGTCCATCGAAGGTCATCTCGACGCCGAGGACGACCGCTTCGGCATTGCCCTCAGCCGCTTCAACGAAGCGATCGGCGAACGCCTCCTGGCCGGCGCGCTCGACGCGTTGCGCCGCCACGGGGCCGACGTGGAGAACGACGTCACCGTGGCGCGCTGCCCCGGCGCGATGGAACTGCCGCTGGTGGCGAAGACCCTGGCGGCTTCGGGCGACTACGACGCGGTGCTGTGCCTCGGCGCG